>QHVP01000087.1 GCA_003222295.1 Acidobacteriota bacterium
AAGCCCATGCCGGAAAAGATGCCGCGCGCCCATTCGAAGGTCGCGGGATCGAATCCGGAGAAGACCAGCGGCACCGAAATGGGACTGAGCGATTGACCGACGAGAGAGCTGGCCATGTCCCCGCGGATCGCGGCCGCGGCCAGCGGGATCGCCGGCAATGGCCGCTTGAGCGCGGCCACCATCGCCTCACGATCGAGGGGGGCCTTCGGCCCGGAGGCGCCGAACGGGGTCGGGAAGCGCGTGGAGGCCGCGCGCGGTCCCCCCGTCTTGGTGGCGTCGATCATGTCCGAGATGGGGGTGATGCCCGCGATGGTCTCCTTGGAGAACGGGAAACCGTAGGCGACCGCGCCGACCAGCTTCCCGTCGATGTAGACGGGGCTGCCGCTCATGCCCGCGATCACGCCCGTCTTCTCGAGGGGGCCGCCCTCGAGGCGGGCCACGATCATGCTGTGCTTGGGGCCGACGTTCTCGAGAACGCCGATGACGGTGACCTTGAACTCGTCGATCCGCGTGCCCTCGAACACGGTGCGGCCGATGCCCATCATCCCCGGGCGAATCTGATCGAGGGGGAAGGTGACGACGGCCGGGGTGGGCACCGGCGCCGGCGTGGGCGCGGGCACCACGACCTTCGGCGGGGCGTCGGCCCGGACGGGCAAGGTGGCGGGGCTACCCAGGACGGCAGCCATTCCGCAGGTGGCAAGGACGGTCATCGACGATCGCATGTGCTGGGTCTCCCACTCACTCGGCACTCGATATTAGCACCCGCGTCCGCGGAGGCAATTGCCGAGCGAGGGCGGGGGACATGTTAAGATGAACGTCCCCTTGGAGCAGACGCGAAGAAGCGCCGTGCCCGCCGCCCTGTTCGCGTGGCTTCTTCCCGGCGCCGGCCACCTCTACCTCCGCCGGCCGGGCAAGGCCCTGCTCTTCCTCGGCGCCATCGGGGCCCTCTTCGCCCTGGGGGTGGCCATGGATTCGCGGCTGGCCATGAACCTCGGGCTCGACGACCTGCTCGCGTCGCTCTTCAGCCTGGCCCAGATGGCGATCGGGCTGCCATACGTCCTTGCACGCGGCCTCGGGTTCGAGGGTGACGTGCGCTCGGTGACTTTCGAGTACGGCAACACGTTCACCGCGGTCGCCGGGCTGCTCAACATCCTCGTCATTCTCGATGCGTACGACACCGCGCGGGGCCGGAAGCGGTGACCTCGCACCCTTTGCTGGCCAGCCACCTCATGGCCCTGGTGACCTTCTCGGTCCTCACCTCGGCCGTGTTCGCGACCCTCTTGCGCGACGACCCGCGCAGCCGGCTCCGCTTCGGATTGCTCGCCTTCGCGGCGTTCGTGGCCTCGGCGGTGGTGGTCGGCTGGCTGATGTATCCGTTCCCGAGCTGAGGCCGTGGTCGGCCGCTGGGTGCCCGTCGTGCTGTGGATGGCCATCGTCTTCTTCTTCTCGTCGTTGTCGCACCTGGGGCTGGCGGGCCGCGTGCCGGACTGGATCTCGCATCCGATCGAGTACGGGGCGGGGGCCGCACTTGTCTGCCGCGCGCTCGACGGCGACCGGGGCCGGGCCTTGACCGTTTCCACCGCGCTGAGCGCGACCCTGCTCACGACCGCCTATGGCGTTACGGACGAGTATCACCAGTCGTTCGTGCCCGGGCGCACGTCCGATCCCATGGACGTGGCCAAGGACCTGGCCGGCTCCGCCGCCGCGTCCTTTCTCTATCGCCGGTGGTCGATGGACACGGCCGCCGCGCGCGGGCGGCCGTCCCCGCGATGAGCAGCGCGCTTCGGATCGCCGTGGTGCCGGGGGACGGGATCGGAGTGGACGTCACGGCGGAAGCGGTGCGCGCGCTGCAGGCGGTGGCGGACGCGTCCGGCCGGCGCCTGCATCTCCAGCACTTCGAGTGGGGCGCTGATCACTACTTGAAGACAGGCATCACCCTGCCCGGCGACGCGCTCACCATGCTGCCGGACAACTTCGACGCCATCCTGCTCGGCGCGATGGGCGATCCCCGCGTCCCCGACAACCGACACGCCGCGGACATCCTCCTCGGCCTGCGCTTCCGCCTCGACCTCTACGTCAACTACCGGCCCGTCCGCCTCTTCCACGAGAAGCTCTGTCCGCTGAAGAACGTGACGCAGAAGGACGTCGACTTCGTGGTCTTCCGCGAGAACACGGAAGGCCTGTACGTGATGATGGGGGGGCACTTCAAGAAGGACACGCCGGACGAGGTCGCGACCGAAGTGGACCTCAACACACGCAAGGGCGTCGAGCGGATCATCCGCCAGGCCTTCGCGCACGCGCGCACGCATGGCCGTACGAAGGTGGTCATGGCGGACAAGTCGAACGTGCTGATCCACGCCCACGAGCTCTGGCAGCGCGTCTTCAAGCAGGTGGCGGCCGAGCACCCGGGCATCGAAGCGAGCCACCTGTTCGCCGACAACCTCGCCCTGCAGATGGTGCGCGACCCGTCGCAGTTCCAGGTCGTCGTGACCAGCAACATGTTCGGAGACATCCTCACCGACCTCGCGGCGGCGCTGCAAGGAGGCCTGGGCATGGCCGCGTCCGGGAACATCCATCCCGGGCGGCTGAGCCTCTTCGAGCCCGTGCACGGCTCCGCGCCGAAGTTCGCCGGGAAGAACGTGGCCAACCCGATGGGGGCGATCCTCACCGCGGCCCTGATGCTCGAGCACCTGGGCTGGGCGGAGGAGGCGCGGCGGATCGAGGAAGCCGTGCGCTGGGCGGTGGAGAACGACCGCACCACGTCCGACATCGGCGGGCCTCTGGGCACGCGCGAGGTCGGCGGCGCGATCGCCCAGCGGCTGCAGGCCTAGAGGAGGATCAGCGGCGGACGATCCCCGCCGAGAGCCGTACGCCCCGCTCGGTCTCCCCGGCCAGCCGTCGGATCCGGTAGTCGGCTTGAGCGAGCCGCAGGGCCCAGCGGCCTCCCAGGCGGAGGTCGAGCCCACCGCCGATCTCCGCCGCCGGTCCCGTGGAGTACGGGCAGCCGCCGTCGCATACGCGGTCGGGACCGATGGCGACGCCGAAGATCTCGACCTGGCGCCGGGCGCGCACGATCCCGCCCTTGAGCGAGACGAACGGCGACCAGCGCGCGCCGGACCACGGCGCCAGCGCCGCCCCGGCGAGGAGGCCCAGCTCGCGCAGGTTCTCGCCCGCGGACAGACCCGACTCCCCGGAAGCCTCCAGCGACAAGCGGAGCGCGCCCCCGCCGCGAGGCCACGTCGCGCCGAGCACGGCGCCATGAACGAAATCGCCCCGAGCCCGAAGACCGGAATACCCCGCCGACCACTCGGTGGCAGAAGCGGCGGGAGCGGCGGCCATCGCCGCGGCGAGGACCAGGACCGCAGGCCCCCGCCGGCTCACGAGAACAGCCCCGGGTCCGTGGCCGGCGTGTAGCCGGGGATCACCTGGCCGAGATCGGCGACGCCGAGCCAGCGCGCCGCGGACGCGAACACGTCGCGGAAGTCGACGGTATAGCGCAGGTCGCGGCCTTCGTTGAGGGCGCTCCGGCTGAGGCCCGGCCACGTCCCGTGCACGCGGCCGCCGCGCACGCTGCCCCCCAGGAAGAGCCCGCAGTGGGCGAACCCGTGATCGGTGCCCATGCTCCCGTTCTGGGCCGCGGTGCGCCCGAACTCCGTGGTGACCATGAGCAGGACGTCGTCGATCCGGCCTCCGAGGTCGCGGCGGAAGGCGACCAGGGCCGCGGACATGTTCGCGTATTCGGCGTTGTTGGCGGCGAGCTGGTTGGCGTGCGTGTCGAACGAGCCGGGAACGTTGACGTAGATGCACCGCGTGCCGAGGTCGGCCTTGATCAGCTGCGCGGCCTGCCGCAGCCCGGACCCCATGGTACCGGGGGGATAGACCGCTCCGTTGGCTGGCCCCGCCTGCAGGGCCGGCGTGCGGCGGATGGTGTCGATCGCGCTGAAGACCGCGCGGCCGCTCTCGTAGACGGCCGAGCCGGCGCCCACGTAGGCGGCGCGCAGGAGCTGATCGGCCTCGCTCGACCAGGTGGCGCTGCCGCTGCCGGCGACCACGGAGAACGAGGCCAGGTCCTGCAGTACGAGCTGAACCTCCGGGCCGAGCACGGCCCGCGGGGTGCGCGAGGCCAGGGCCACGAGCTGCATCACGTCTTCACCCGGGATCTGCCGGGCCACGCGCTCGAGCCAGCCGTCGTGCACCGTCTTGTTGCCGGGACTGGCCGTATCCATGAAGTCCTGGGCGTCGAAGTGGGACCGCGTGAGGCCCGCGTTGCCGATCGTGGGATGAAGGGCGAGCACACCTTCGCTGTAGAGGTCGCGCAGGGGGGCCAGCCGGGGATGGAGCCCGAAGAACCCGTCCAGATCGCGCACTCCGTCCGCGGTGCTCAGGGCGATCCCGGGCCGCAGGGCGAAGTAGTCTCCGTCGCGGTAGGGGACGCACAGGTTGAGCCCGTCCGCCCCGCCGCGCAGGAACACCTGCACGAGCACGCGCGAGCCGGCGTCCGCCGCTTCCGCGGCGCGCGTGAGCAGGGTGGAAGGGGCAAAGCCCAGGCCCACCGCGGCCACGCCCGCCCCCTTGATGAAGATACGACGCGAAGGATCGAAGGCCATGGGCCTACCTCACCTGGAAGGCGGGGCTGGCCAGGGCCATGCCCACGGCCTTGAAGCCGGGCAGCAGGGAGCCCGTCCTCGTGACCGCGCGGCAGGCGGCCGCCACGTCCGGGCTCAGGGTGCCCCCGAAGATGCGCCGATCGACGGCCGCGGTCACGGCCGCCGCGTCGGCCGGGTCCGCGTCGCCGATGAGCGCGCGGAGGTCGACGGACACGCCCTCCAGGGTTTGGCTCACCAGGCGCAGCGCGAAATTCATCCGGTTGAGGTGCGACCCCGGGTTGGGGAGCCAGTCCGACCCGCGATCACTCCAACCCGTCGGGTCGAGCGCTTCGTAGGTCGGCATCCCCATGGCCGTCAGCGTGGACCGCCCGCCCTCCACGAATGAGCGCGCGCTGGTGACCTCGGCCGCCACCGCCCGCAGCGCGCTCACCACGTACTCGTGCGGCGTCTTGATCTTCCCGGGACCGAAGGCGTCGTTCCAGAAATCGGCGGTGCCGATGATCGCCCGCATCACCTCGGCGATGTCGCCCTCGCTGCGCGTGAAGGCGTCGGCCCCACGCGCGATGACGCTCTCGCCTGGCGTGTCGGACACGAACCGGCGGCAGAGCTTGGTCGAGATGAAGCGCGCGGTCGACGGGTGGCGCGCGAGCATTTCCAGCACGTCGTCGCCGTCCTTCTTGCCCTGGTTGGCGGGAAGGGTCTGGCCGAGCACGGTCTTCGCCGTCTGGTCGTGGTTCGCGCCACGGTAGAGGAAGGTTCCCGCGCGGTTGTCGATGCCCCATCCGGTGAACGCGCGCGCGACCTGCACCACGTCGGCTTGCGTATACCCCCCGTCGACCCCCAGCGTGTGCAGCTCCATGAGCTCGCGGGCGTAGTTCTCGTTGATGCTGCGGGCCGAGCTCAGGTAGTTGTCGAGGTATGACATCATGGCCCACGAGTTCGCGACCGCAGTCAGGAGGTCCTTGAAGCGGCCGAGGACGTGGGGCCGGATGACCTCCCTCTCGTATTGCACGACGCCGTAGGTGGTGGGGTTGTCGTTCTCGAAGACGTTGAAGTGGTTGAACCAGAAGTCGGTCAGGACCTCCTGGAGCTGGTTCCGCGAGTGGACGGCGCGCACGAAATGGGCGCTGCGGAACTCCTGCAGGCTCAGCGCGAGCGAGCGCTGATCGGCGTTGTACCGGGTCAGGGTCTCGGCGATGCTGTAGGAGAGGGTCGGGAACGCGCGCAGCCGGGTTTCGAGGCCGCCGTCGGTGGAGGGCTCGAGCTGATCCTTGATCCAACGTTCGGGGCCGCGATCCAGGACCTCTTCTATGGATTCCGGCCGCGGGCCGTAGCCGAGGCGGTCCATGACGAAACGCGCAACGCGTGGAGCGATGGGCGGTTGACTCATGCCACTCCCTCGGACGAACTCGAACTGTCTGCTTGGACCGCCTCAGTGTACTAAGGGTTGAATGGGCCCTGTTAACGAGGGGTCGGGTTCTGTGCAACCCCACGAGCCCGAGAGCGGTCCAAACCCGGCATAGGACTGGCCATTCGCCCATGATCTGCCGCCGCGACTTCATGAAAGGCCTCGCCGCGGGCACCGCGGGCGTGGCCGGACTGGGATGCGGGGGAGGGGGTGCGGTCTCGGGTCCGCTCTCCCCTCCCGGTTCCACCCCGCGCACGCTCCGTCTCGCCCTCCCCGCGGTCGGGGAGACCGTGGCCGTCTTCGATGGGGACGTGGCCTTGGCCGTCACGCGGATATCTGCCACGAGCGTGGTCGCGGTCTCGAGGGTCTGCACGCACGAGGGCTGTACCGTGCTCCTTCCGGAACCCCCCGCGCGGACTCTCGATTGTCCTTGCCATGGCTCGCGCTTCACGACCGGGGGCGCCGTCTTGAACGGGCCCGCCCTTCGCCCACTGCCGGTGTTCGCGGCGCGCATCGACGGCCAGGAGGTGGTGGTCACGGTGGCCTAGGCAGGCGGGCGGGCGGGAGAAGGGCGCGATAAAATGCCCGGTACGGAGGTTCTCCTCGCTGGCGATGAAGCCCGCACAGACGGTCTCGCTCACGCCCGGCAGGCGCGTCCTCTTCCTCACCAAGGACCCCGCCCTCATCCGCCGCCAGCTCCGCGGGGAGCTGGACCTGCGCATGGAGGGCCTCCGGGTCGAGGACCTCATGGACGACATCAACACCGACGCCATGACGCCGGCCTGGGCCTGCTTCGACTACCGGCCGGAGGACATCGCGCGCAACGCGTACGCCGGGATCACCGTGAACAAGGAGCGCCTCTTCCCCGAAGGCTCGCTCATGGCCGGCGGCTTCGAGGTGATCGTCTCCGGCTACCGCAAGGGCGTCGGCTCCAGCCGGGAGACGGCGGTGCAGGCCGAGAAGTGGTCCGGCATCCGCATCGCCATTGCCGCCTCCTTCGCGCCTATCCACGCCCGCAACAACGTCTCGCAAGGCGTGCTCATGGGCGATCACGCCGTCCTGACGCGGCTCCAGCGCGGCGAACAGGTCCCGCTCGACGAGTTCACGAAGGGCCACGACGTCATCACGAAGAAGGTCATCGAATACGGAGGCCTCTTCCCGTTCACCAAGGCCTGCGCGCGCGGCGAGGTGGAGCTGCCCGCGGCCGCCACCACCCCGCGCCCGATGAACATCGCGGAGAAGATCCTGGCCGCGCACGTCGTCGGGACCCCAGGACCGGTGTTCCTCGCGCCCGGGGACGCGGTGTGCGTGCGCGTGGACGGCGGCTACTCCCACGAGTTCACGACGGCGCAGGTGGCCTACTTCCTGGCCCAGGAGTTCGGGCCCGACTACGCCCTGGCCGACCCGCGGAAGTTCGCGGTCTTCGAGGACCACCTCATCTACGCCGACGGCGTGGCCAAGATGGCGCCCTTCTCGCCCAAGATCCAGGTCCTCCGCGACCTGCAGCGCGCGTTCCAGCGCCAGACGGGCGTCCTGGACTTTTCCGCGCGCGACGGTGTCTCTCCCGGCATCTGCCACAGCGGCCGGGCGACTTCATCCAGGCCACGGATAGCCACACCTGCATGGGCGGCGCGAACGATTCCCTGGCCTACGGCGTGGGAGCGACCGAGTACGCGGCGCTCGTGCACGCGGGCTTCACCTTCGTCGAGGTCCCCGAGGCCATCCGGTTCGAGCTGGTGGGCCGCCTCGGCAAAGGCGTCACGGCCAAGGATGTCATGCTCCACATCCTGGCCACCCACGCCAGGCGCCAGGAGACGCTCGATCGGGTGATGGAGTTCGGAGGGCCCGGGCTCGCCTCCCTCTCGCCGGACGAGCGCGCCACCCTCGCCAACATGGCCACGGAGTGCTCGGCCAAGGCGGGCGTGGTCGAGGCGGACGAGGAGACGCTGCGCTGGATCGCCGCCCGCCGGCCCGGCGCCTCCCTGGAGGAGCTGCGTGGCAAGGTGGTGAGGCCCGACCCCGGTGCCACGTACGCGGGCGGCGTGCACACGATCGACCTCGGACGGATCCGTCCGATGGTCGCGACGCCGGGAGACCAGGCCAAGGGCATTCCCTCGGACCCGACGAACGGCGCGGTGATCGCCGACCTGGGCGAGGTGCCCATCGACAAGACGACCTCGACATGTACGCGAAGGTCATGAAGGAAGCGCTCGACGCGGGGCGGGCCGTCCGGCCGGGCGTGGAGTTCTACATCCAGTTCGGCTCGGAATCGGTCGAGGCGTACGCGCGTGGCCGAGGCTACGTGGACGTCTTAGAGAAGACGGGCGTGCGCGTCATCCATCCGGGCTGTGGAGCCTGCATCGGCTGCGGTCCGGGCGTGTCGTCGTCGCCCGAGCAGGTCACCGTCTCCGCCATCAATCGCAACTACCAGAACCGCTCGGGCCCGGGCCGCCTCTACCTGGCCTCACCCCTCACCGTGGCCGCTTCGGCGGTGGCGGGGAGGATCGTCGCCTACGACGAAGGGATGTTCGCGAAGGAGCGGGAGAGGGTTACTTGAGCCAGTGCGGAAACGCGATGTTGAAGCCCGCGCCCGCCGTCATCAGCACTTTGCGGCCTCCGCCGCTGGCGTCGACAAGCACGATCTGCGGCCCCGATCCGGAGACCGTCTCGACGAAGAGGATCCCGGTCGCGCTCCAATCCGCGGCCCCGCGGAAGGCGCCCCCTCCCGTGACGAGGGCGGTCGGGGTGGGCGCGGTCACGTCGGTGCGAATGGTCATGAGGTCCCAGGCGCCGAGGCCGCCGTTGCCGGTGGCCACCAGCTGCCGGTAGAGGACGAACTTCGAGTCCGGCGAGAAGACGGGATCGGCCTCGGATCCGACGACGTACGGCGTGCCCGCGAGGGCGGCGCCGGCGGTCCCGCCCGGCGTCAGCGCGCGCAGCCCGAGCGAGGTGGCGATCCAGATCTGGCCTCGTCCGGTGGCGTCGATGCGCTCGAAGGCGAGCGCGGTCCCGCTCAGGTTGAAGCGCGGCCGGCGCTCGCGCAGCCCGGCGGTCGAGGTGAGGTTCTGGTTGGACTGGCCGTTGCTCGTGATCTGGAAGAGGTCGTCATCGGTGGCGGAAGCGGCCGCGCTGTAATAGAGGATTTCCTCGCCGGGCGACCAGTCCGCTCCGGAGACGCGCGCGTTGCCGGCCACGAGCTCGCCTTCGACCGCTCGGCTCAGGTCCACGATCCGTAGCGACGTGCCGTCCGCGGCGGTGATCTTCCCGTCACCGTCGCTGTCCAGGACCCGCCGCACGGCCTGGCGCGTCCGGTCGGGGCCCGGGATGGCCTCGAGGTAGTCGCAGCGCCGGTCGGTGGTGTTGCAGAAAGTCAGGCGCGTGACTCCCGCCCCCGTGTCCTCCATCGCGAAGAGATCGAGCCCGCCGCCCGGCTGCGTCGCGTACGTGTTCGCGGTGAAGACGATCTTGGCCGCCGTGGGCGGGGGCACCATCTGGTTCGCGTTCTCGAAGGGATTCGGGTATTGCGTGCTGCAGGAGGCGATCGCGACGGCCAGGATCGCGCCGGCCGCCCGCGCCCTCGCGCCGGAGCTCGTCCGGAGCGCGCGCACCTTCGGTGAAAGCATCGCTCTCCGGAGCCTATTCCCGGCCCGGAAGGCCGTCAAGCACATGCTATAGTTGGGGTTTATGTCACCGCACGAAGTCGTGATCGTGGGCGGCGCGCGCACGCCCATGGCCGAGTACGTGGGCGCGTTCAAGGACCTCTCCGCCATCGAGCTGGGCGCCAAGGCGGCCGCGGCCGCGCTGGAGCGCGCAGGAGCGCAGCCGGGCTGGGTCGATCACGTCGTCATGGGCAACGCGCTGCAGACCTCGGGGGACGCGATCTATGGCGCCCGGCACGTCGGGCTCAAGGCCGGCTTGCCCGTCGAGGTGCCGGCGCTGACCGTGAATCGCCTCTGCGGATCCGGGATCCAGTCCGTGATCTCCGCCGCCCAGATGATCCGCCTGGGCGAGTCGCGCCTCGCCCTCGCCGGCGGCATGGAGAACATGACGCAGGCGCCGCACGTCATCCGCGGCGCACGCGCCGGCCTGCGCCTCGGCGAAGGAAAGCTCGAGGACTCGCTGATGGTGGCGCTCCTCGACACGCACTGCGGCCTCTACATGGCGCAGACCTCGGACAACCTGGCCCGGCGGCACGCCATCTCGCGCGAGGACATGGACGCCTACGCGCTGCGCAGCCAGAAGGCGGCCGCGGGCGCGAGGGCGCGCGGCGTGTTCAAGGACGAGATCGTGCCCGTGGACGCGCCCCAGGGACGCCAGACGATCCGGGTCGAAGAGGACGATCACCTGCGTCCGGACACCGCGCTCGAGGGGCTGGCCGCGCTCAAGCCGTCCTTCGGCAAGGACGGGTTCGTTACCGCCGGCAACGCGAGCGGGATCGTGGACGGCGCGGCCGCCCTCGTCGTCGCGCACGAGGACGAGGCACGGCGCCGCGGGCTCCGGCCGCTCGCGCGCGTCGTGTCGTGGGCGGTGGCGGGCGTGCCTCCGGAGATCATGGGCATCGGTCCCGTGCCCGCGTCGCGCCAGGCGCTGGAGGGCGCTGGTCTCTCCCTGAGGGACATGGACCTCGTGGAGGTCAACGAGGCCTTCGCCGGCCAGTACCTCGCGGTCGAGAAGGAGCTGGGACTGGACCGTGACCGGACCAACGTGAACGGCGGGGCCATCGCGCTCGGCCATCCGCTGGCAGCCACGGGGACGCGCCTTCTGCTCACCCTGGTGCACGAGCTGCGCCGCCGCCGCGGCACGTACGGTCTGGCCACCGCTTGCATCGGCGGCGGTCAGGGCATCGCGATGGTGATCAAGAGGGAGGCGTGATGGCCAGCAGCGAGCGCCGGATTCACTTCGGCGCGAGCGTGTGGGGGGGTAGCCGCAGGCGCAGGGGGGTGCGTGCGCGATGAGTACCCCCCTGAAAGTGTCGAGGGTTGGCGTCGTGGGGTGTGGACTGATGGGGTCGGGCATCGCGCAGGTGTGCGCGGAAGCGGGATACCAGGTCCTCGTGCGGGAGGTCGATGAAGGCTTCCTGAAGAAGGGCCTCGGCAACATCGAGCGCTTCCTCGCCAAGGGCGTGGAGAAGGGCAAGGTCACGCCCGAGCGCAAGGCAGAAGTCCTCGGCCGGTTGAAAGGTACGACCGACCTCGGCCGCATGGGGGAGTGCGACCTGGTCGTCGAGGTCGTCACCGAGAGCCTCGACGTCAAGCGCCAAGTCTTCCAGGCCCTCGACGCCGCCTGCCGGCCGGAGACGATCTTCGCCTCCAACACCTCGTCCCTCTCCATCACCGAGATGGCGGCCACCACCAAGCGGCCCTCGCGCTTCGTGGGCCTCCACTTCTTCAATCCCGTTCCCCTGATGAAGCTGGTCGAGGTCGTGCGCTCGCCCCTCACCGATCCCGCGGTGTACGAGGAGGTGGCGGCCTTCGCGGCCAGCCTGGGCAAGACGCCGGTGCGCGCGTCCGACAAGACGGGCTTCGTGGTGAACCGCTTGCTCGTGCCGTATCTTCTCGACGCGATTCGCGCCCTGGAGGAAGGGGCCGGCTCCATCGTGGACATCGACGAAGGCATGCGCCTGGGCTGCGGCCATCCCATGGGCCCGCTCACCCTGCTCGATTTCGTGGGGCTGGACACCACGTACTCGATCGCGAACATCATGTTCGACGAGTTCCGCGAGAAGCGTTTCGCCCCACCCCCGCTCCTCAAGCGCATGGTGCAGGCCGGCCTCTACGGGCGTAAGACGGGCCGCGGCTTCTACGACTACTCGCAGGAGCCGCCGCGCCCGGTCGCGGGGCTCGTGTAGATGCCGATGAGCGACCAGAACCTGCTCGTCGAGACCCGCGACGGCATCGCCTTCGTCACCGTCAACCGCCCGGACAAGCTCAACGCCCTCAACGACCGCACGGTTGCGGAGCTCGACGCGGCCTTTGCCGCCATTGCCGCCGCCCCCGAGACGCGCGGGGTCATCCTGACCGGCGCGGGGGAGAAGGCGTTCGTGGCCGGCGCGGACATCGTAGAGCTGGCCACCCAGAGCCCGGTGGACGGCAAGGAGCGCTCCCTCCGCGGACAGCGCGTGCTGGATCGCATCGAGCGCCTCGGCAAGCCCGTGATCGCCGCCGTGAACGGGTTCGCCCTGGGCGGCGGCTGCGAGCTGGCCATGGCCTGCCACGTGCGCATCGCGTCCGAGAACGCGAAGCTGGGGACACCCGAGGTGAAGCTCGGCATCATGTGCGGCTACGCGGGCACCCAGCGGCTGCCGCGGCTGGTGGGCAAGGGCCGCGCCCTCGAGATGCTGCTCACGGGCGAGATGGTGGACGCCACGGAGGCGCTGCGCATCGGCCTCGTCAACCGTGTGGTCCCGCGGGAGAAGCTCCTCGCCGAGGCCGAAGGCCTGCTGCGGAAGATGATCGCGAATGGGCCCCTCTCCCTGCGCTTCACCCTGGAAGCGGTCCACGACGGGCTGGAGATGGGGTTTGGCGAGGCCCAGCACCAGGAGGCCACCCTTTTCGGCCTGATCTGCACGACCGAGGACATGAAGGAGGGCACGAAGGCCTTCCTCGAGAAGCGGCCGGCGCGGTTCCAGGGCAAGTGACCAAACAGTCCTCCTCCGCGCGCGCCGACGCGCGGGGACTGCGCGTGATCCTGCTGCGCTCCCGGTTCAACGAGGTGGTCGTGGACGGCCTCGTCGCGGGCGCGCAGGACGCGCTGCGCGCGATGGGAGCGCGGGCCGCGGACGTGACCACGGTGGACGTGCCCGGCGCCTTCGAGCTGCCGGTGGCGGCGGCGGTGGCGGCGCGGTCGGGACGCTGGGACGCCGTGGTGGCCCTGGGGGCGGTGATCCGCGGCGAGACGGACCATTACGAGCACATCGCGCGGGAGGCGTCGGCGGGGCTGGCCGCGGTCGCGCGCGAGACCGGAATCGCCGTCGGGTTCGGCGTGCTCACCGTCTCCGAAGAGGAGCAGGCGCACGCGCGCGCCGCCCCCGGGCCGCAGAACAAGGGCGGGGAAGCGGCGCGGGCGGCGGTGGCTACGGCCCGGCTGCTCCAATCGCTGCGGGCGCGCCCGGCCCGGCGCGGCCGCAAGATCGTTTAGGTCCAAAGGATCCATGGGGAAGCGAACCAAGGCACGCGAATGCGCGCTGCAGATGCTCTACCAGTGGGACATCACGCGGGAGCCGATGGACCGTGTGACCGGGCTCTTCTGGCAGGTGCGGACGAGCACGGACGAGACGCGGGCGATGGCGGAGCGGCTGGCCCGGGGCGCCCAGGCCGACCTGGCCCGCCTGGACGAGGAGATCACGCGCGCCAGCCACCACTGGCGCTTCGACCGCATCGCCGCCATCGACAAGAACATCCTGCGCCTGGCCGTCTACGAGCTCCTGCGGGAGCCGGGGACGCCCTCGTCGGTCGTCATCGACGAGGCGGTGGAGCTGGCCAAGCGTTTCAGCGCCGCGGACTCGCCTCCGTTCGTGAACGGGATCCTCGATGCCATCAAGGCGCGCGTGCGCAACGAGCCGGCGGGGGAGGCGCGCTCGCGCGCGGGTGGCGAGCGGCCGAGGAAGGAGAAGGGCAAGGGGCATGACTGACGAGGGCGGAGCGGGACCGGATCCTCCCGTCGAGGGCTGGCCCGCGGAGTCGGCCGAGCGCCGGGAGCGCGCGCGCGCCCTGCGCGCGCGCGGCATCAATCCCTATCCCAATCGCTACGACCGCACGCACGGGCTGGCCGAGATCGCGGCCGTGCACGGCGCCCATTCCTTGGAAGAGCTCGACCGCCTCTCTCTCTCCGTGCGCATCGCCGGCCGCGTGATGACGCAGCGCGGGCACGGGAGGGCCTCCTTCCTCACCCTCTCCGACGGCGAAGGCCGCCTGCAGGTCTACGTGCGCGAGGACGACGTGGGCGAGGAGGGCTACCGGCTGCTCGAGCTCGTCGACCGCGGCGACTTCCTCGGCGTGGCGGGCAAGGTCATGCGCACGCGCAAGGGCGAGCTGAGCGTGCAGGCGCGGGAACTGACCTTCCTGTCCAAGGCCCTTCTGCCTCCGCCGGAGAAATGGCACGGGCTGGCGGACGTGGAGGCCCGATACCGCCAGCGCTACCTCGACCTCATGGTCAACCCCGACGTGCGGCGCACGTTCGTGGCGCGCAGCCAGGTCGTGGCCGAGATCCGGCGCTTCATGGACGGGCACGGTTACGTCGAGGTCGAGACACCGATGATGCAGCCGATCGCGGGGGGGGCGGTGGCACGCCCGTTCGTGACGCACCACAACGCGCTCGACATCGACCTCTACCTGCGCATCGCGCCCGAGCTGTACCTCAAGCGGCTGGTGGTGGGCGGGCTGGAGAAGGTCTACGAGATCAACCGGAACTTCCGCAACGAGGGGATCTCGGCCATGCACAACCCCGAGTTCACCATGCTGGAGTTCTACACCGCGTACCACGACGTGGACGCGGCCATGGCGCTGACCGAGGAGCTGATCGCGGCCGCGGCCGCCAGGGTGGCGGGCGAGAAGCCCGCGACGTTCAAGGGGCGCGAGGTCTCCTTCCGGCGGCCCTTCGCGCGCTTGACCATGAAGCAGCGTGTTCTCGACGACCCGGAGAGCCTTCAGGCGTGGGCGACTTCCGATGCCGTGCGCGGGCGTCGCAACGCCAAGGGAGCCCTGCTGGGTCCGGATCGCTACGCGAAGCTGTCGCATGGCAAGCTGATCGCGCAGCTCTTCGAGGACCTCGCCGAGCACACGTACTGGGATCCGACCTTCATCACGGACTACCCGACCGAGGTCTCGCCGCTCTCGAAGGCGCGGCCCGACGACCCTTCGACCACCGAGCGCTTCGAGCTCTACCTGGCCGGGATGGAAGTGGCCAACGGCTTCTCCGAGCTGAACGATCCCCTCGAGCAGCGCGACCGGTTCCTGCAGCAGCTCGGGGAGTCGGTATCGACCGCCTGACCATGGTGCTGACCGACTCGCCGTCGATCCGGGACGTGATCCTGTTCCCCCACATGCGTCCGGAGAGCGGCCGGTGAGGCTGGGTATCGCCAAACGGACGGAGACGGAGACGGGCACGGAAACGGGGGCCGGGCGCAGAAGCCCGTACCGGACGAAGTATGCGCGAGACAGCGATGAAAGCCGCGCGGCAACAGCGTCCGCTGCGGAGGGCGTGGCGCGAGGCTCCTCAGCTTGAGCGCGGGGGTGGGGGGTCCCCCGCGCCATACTGAAAGAGGTCATGCGCCGCGCCCGCAGCGAGGACGCGCGCCGCGCGGCGAGACCATCGCGATGCGCATCGCGCGCCGGGTGCGGCAGCCGCCGATCGCATGAATATGCCCTTCGAGCTGCGGATCGCCCTGCGCTATCTGACCGCGCGCCGGAAGCAGGCGTTCATCTCCGTGATCTCCGCGATCTCCGTCCTGGGCGTGGTGGTCGGAGTGATGGCGCTGATGGTGGCGCTGGGTCTCATGACCGGCCTGCAGCGCGAGATCCGGTCGAAGATCCTCGGCGCGACCGCGCACATCAGCATCTTCCGCAGCGGCAACGAGCCCTTCGACAACTACCGCGACGTGGTGGCAAAGGTCCGCACGGTGCCGCACGTGCTGGGCTCAGCTCCCACCGTGTATGGCAAGGGCCTCATGATCACCGCCGGCGGCTCCGCGGTGGCGACCCTGAAGGGCATCGTGCCCGCGATGGAACGCAGCGTCACCGACCTCGCTTCCCAGGTCGAAGAGGGCCAGCTCGACGCGCTGGAGCGGACCGAACCCGGATCCCTGCCTCCCATCCTGCTCGGCCGTGACCTGGCCAGCACGCTCGGCGTCGGCATGGGTGACGTGGTCACGGTGACCTCGCCCGAGGGACGGCTCTCGCCGCTGGGCATGCTGCCCCGCGTGACGAAGTTCCGCGTGGCGGGCACGGTGCACAGCGGGCTGTACGAGTTCGACTCCCAATGGGCGTACGTGCCGCTCTCGGTCGCCCAGCGTCTCTTCACCGGTGGCAGCGACAGCGCTTCCCTCGTGGAAGTGCGGCTCGACGACATCTACGCGGTGCGGGCGGTCGCCCCGCACATCGTGGCCACGCTGGGCGACGGCTACCTCACGACCGACTGGATCATGATGAACCAGAGCCTCTTCTCCGCCCTCTGGCTGGAGAAGGTCGCCATCGGCATCACCATCGGCCTCATCGTGATGGTGGCGGCGCTCAACATCGTCGCCACCCTGATCCTGCTCGTCATGGAGAAGCACAAGGACATCGCGATCCTGGTGTCGATGGGCGCCTCGCGGGGCGCGATCACGCGGATCTTCATGCTGCAGGGGACGGTGATCGGAGCGCTGGGCACGCTGACGGGGGCGTCGCTGGGCTGGGGCCTATGCCGCGTGCTCGACTACTACAGGCTCATCCGCGTGCCGGTCGACGTGTATCAGGTCTCGTACGTGCCGTTCACGCTCCTGCCGCTGGACGCCGCGACCGTGATCGTGGGCGCGGTGCTCATTTGCTTCCTGGCCACGATCCATCCCGCGCGGGGAGCATCCCGGCTGGACCCGGCGGAAGCGCTGCGATACGAGTAGGGTTGACAAGGAATCCGTCCTTGTTAAAGTAAGGACATGGCGAAGGTCACCAGCAAGCTCCAGGTGACGATCCCGAAAGCGCTCGCCGATCGTCACGGGATCGAGCCCGGCGACGAGATCGAATGGCAGTCTGCCGGCGACGGCATTCGCATGGTGCCCAAGGCTCTCGCGACCAGGCCAGGCCTTGCCTTCCGCCGCCGCCTCTTCGACCTGGCCACCGAGCGACAACGGCAGCGCGAGCGCGAACGCCCCCTTCCACGGGAGGAGGGCCCCCGCGACTGGACACGAGAGGACCTCTACGACGGCCGCGGCTCGTCTCGTTGACACGAACGTCCTCGTCTATCGTTTCGATCCCCGCTACCCGGAGCGGCAGAGGATCGCCACCGAGCTGCTAGAGCGGGGAGTCGACGACGATACGATCCGAATCCCACATCAGGCGATCGTCGAGTTCGTGGCGGCAGTGACGCGCCGGACGCGTTCCGGCGTTCCCCTGCTCCCGGCCGAAAGCGCGCGCCGTGAGGCCGAAGAGATGCTGACGATCTTCCAGGTGCTGTATCCGGCGGATGCCCTGGTGCGCATCGCGCTGCGCGGCGCCGCCGCCTATCAACTCCCGTGGTACGACGCCCACCTGTGGGCGTACGCGGAGTATTACGGCCTGCGGGAGCTCCTGTCCGAGGACTTCGAGCACGACCGCATGTACGGCACCGTTCGTGTCGTGAATCCGTTTCTCGGATGACCTCCGTCGACCCCCTCATCGCCGCCCACGACGTCGTCAAGGGCTACCGCACCGCGGCCGGCTACGTGTCGGTGCTGGCCGGGGTGGACCTCCACGTCGCGCCGCGCGAGATGGTCGCCATCGTGGGGGCTTCCGGGGTGGGGAAGTCGACGCTGCTGCACGTCCTCGGCAGCCTGGACCGTCCGGAGAGCGGCCGCGTGGTCGTGGCCGGCCAGGACGTCTTCGCGCTGGACGAGGATCACCTGCGCGAGTTCCGGAACCGGACCCTCGGTTTCGTCTTCCAGTTCCACCATCTGCTCCCCGAGTTCACGGCCCTCGAGAACGTGATGATGCCGATGCTGATCGCGCGCCGCCCCCTCCCGGAAGCGCGCGAGAAGGCCAAGGCCCTCCTCGAGGACCTCGGACTGGGTCACCGAGCGGAGCACCGTCCGGGCGCGATGTCCGGCGGCGAGCAGCAGCGGGTGGCGGTGGCCCGGGCCCTGGTCCAGTCCCCCCGGGCCCTGCTCGGCGACGAGCCCAGCGGAAACCTCGACCAGGAGACGGGGGAGAGACTCCACGCCCTGCTGCGTCGTCTCAACCAGGAGAAGGGGATCACGGTTGTCATCGTCACCCACAACGAACGCCTGGCTGCGGCCTGCGACCGTGTGCTGCGCCTCGAAGGCGGACGCCTGCACGACCTTTGATCACGTTTCACCTTGAGGGGCAGGGATTTGGATGGATGGGGTCCGAGGCGTTTTGCGCTAGAATCGGTGGGTTAGACGGGAGGGTCCCAAGGTCGATGTTCGAACGCTATACCGAGCGGGCGCGCCGCGTCATCTTCTTCGCCCGCTATGAAGCCAGCCAGCTCGGGTCGAATTCCATCGAGACCGAGCATCTCCTCCTGGGCCTGATCCGGGAGGGCAAGGGGCTGACTTCACGGATCTTCTCCAAGAGCCACCTCTCGATGGAATCGATCCGCAAGGAGATCGAGGGCCGGGCGCTGTACCGGGACAAGGTCTCGACCTCGGTGGACATCCCGCTCTCCCCGGAGAGCAAGCGCGTCCTGAGCTTCGCCGCCGAAGAAGCGGAGCGGATGCTGCACAACTACATCGGGACGGAGCACGTCCTGCTCGGCCTCATGCGCGAGGAGAAGAGCGTCGCCAACGGCATCCTGTCCGAGAAGGGGATGCGGCTCAGCGCGGTGCGGGAGGAGATCGTCCAGCTCCTCAACGAGAAGGCCAACGTCGGCAAGGCCAAGGAGACGCCGCTCCTCAGCGAGTTCTCCCGTGACCTGACGGAGGCCGCCGCCCGGGGCGCCCTCGACCCGCTGGCCGGGCGCGAGGAGGAGCTGGCGCGCATCATCCAGGTCCTCTGCCGCCGCACCCGCAACAATCCCGTCCTGATTGGCGAGCCGGGAGTGGGGAAGACGGCACTCGTCGAAGGGCTCGCCAATAAGATTGTCCAGGGCGACGTCCCGATATACCTGGCCGAGAAACGGATCCTCGCCCTCGACATCTCCCTGATCGTGGCCGGAACCAAGTACCGCGGCCAGTTCGAGGAGCGGCTCAAGACGATCATGCGGGAGCTCACGGAAAGCCACAACATCATCATCTTCATCGACGAGCTCCACACCCTCGTCGGGGCCGGGTCGGCCGAGGGCTCGCTCGACGCCGCCAACATCCTGAAGCCGGCCCTCAGCCGCGGCGAGATCCAGTGCATCGGCGCCACCACGCCCGCCGAGTACCGCAAGTACATCGAGAAGGACCGCTCGCTGGAGCGGCGCTTCCAGGCGGTCAAGGTCGCGAGCCCCACGGAAGAGGAGACGATCCAGATCCTGCGCGGGATCAAGGACCGCTACGAGAAGTTCCATCACGTGTCCTATCGCGACGAAGCGCTGGAGGCGGCCGTCTATCAGTCCAGCCGCTACATCACCGACCGCTTCCTGCCCGACAAGGCCATCGACCTC
>QHVP01000551.1:0-8453 GCA_003222295.1 Acidobacteriota bacterium
GCTCGAATATCCCATCGCCTTCCATGGGGCGGCCCAGCTCGGAGCCGTGATCACCACTGTGAACCCGCTCTTCACGGCCGACGAGCTGGCGAACCAGCTCCGCGACTGCGGCGCGAAGTGCCTCTTCACGATCCCCGCCTTCATGGAGAAGGCGCGCGCGGCCGCGGCCCGGGCCGGCCTGCGCGAGGTCATCCTCTTCGGGGAATCCGAGGGCGCGGTGTCCTTCTCCGAGCTCCTCGTCGCCTCCGCCTCTCCGCCCGCCGCCGCCGTCGACCCCGGCGACGTGGTCGCGCTGCCCTATTCGAGCGGGACGACGGGCCTGCCCAAGGGCGTGATGCTCACGCACGGCAACCTCGTGGCCAACCTCGCCCAGAGCGCCGCCGCCCTTCCCATGGAGGGCGCCGACACCGTGATCGCCGTGCTGCCTTTCTTCCACATCTACGGCCTGCAAGTCATCCTCAACGGCGGCCTGCACGCCGGCGCCACCCTCGTCGTGCTGCCGCGGTTCGACCTGGAGACCTTCCTCCGCGCCATCCAGGAGCACCGCGCGACCTGGGCCTTCGTGGTGCCGCCCATCGCTCTCGCCCTGGCCCGGCATCCTGCGGTCGACGGCTTCGACCTCTCCAGCCTGCGCCAGGTCCTCTCGGGCGCCGCGCCCCTGAGCGCGGACCTCGCCCGCGCGGTCACGCGGCGGCTCGGCTGCCGCATGCTCCAGGGATACGGGATGACGGAGACGAGCCCGGTCACGCACACGAACTCGGGACCGTCGATCGAGACCAAGCCCGGCTCCGTCGGTGCCCTCGTCTCGAATACCGAGGGGCGGATCGTCGATCCCGCCAGCGGGCGCGTGCTGGCCGCCGGCGAGCAGGGCGAGATCTGCGTGCGGGGCCCGCAGATCATGAAGGGCTATCTCGGCCGGCCGGAGGCGACGGCGGCCATGATCGACGCCGAGGGGTGGCTCCACACCGGCGACATCGGCTACGCCGACGACGACGGCGATTTCTTCGTCGTGGACCGCCTGAAGGAGCTGATCAAGTACAAGGGATGTCCGGTCGCGCCGGCGGAGCTGGAAGCCTTGCTGCTGACCCACCCCGCGGTGGCGGACGTGGCCGTGATCCCGAGCCCCGACGACGAGGCGGGCGAGGTGCCCAAGGCCTTCGTGGTGACGCGCGGGCAGGTCACGCCCGAGGAGCTGATGGCCTTCGTGGCCCAGCGCGTGGCGCCGACCAAGCGCGTGCGGCGGGTCGAGATGATCGACCAGATCCCGAAGTCACCGTCCGGAAAGATCCTCAGGCGCGTGCTCGTCGACCGCGAACGCAACCGCACCGGGGCCTGATCGGCTGGAACCGCGTGGTCCCTCTCGCGGGGACGCTCGTGAGCCTATCTCGCTACATACCTTCGCAGCAGGTCCTGCAGGGCCGCCCGGCCCATGAGCCCCACCCGCCGGTCCGCGGGCTTCCCGTCCTTCACCACCAGGATCATCGGCAGTCCCTGTATGGCGTAGCGTTCGATGAGGCGCGGGTTCTCGTCGAAGTTCACGAGGCCGAAGCGGAGCCGGCCGCTGTGCTGCTGTTCCGCGCGTTCCAGCGCGGGCTGGGCCATGTGGCTGGGAACGCACCACTCGGCCCAGAAGCCGACCACGACCGGGACGGGAGAGCCAAGCACCTCCCGGTCCCAGCTCGCATCCGTGAAGGTGTCCATGCCGCCGCCCGGCGGCTCAGCCGAGGTGCGGTTCGATCAGCTTGACGAGGTTGTCGCGCGAGATGAGGCCGACGCGCTGCTCGGAGACCTTGCCGCCCTTGATGATGAGCAGCGTGGGCAGCGTCGTGATGTTGTACTGGAAGGGAACGTGCTCGTTCTCTTCGACGTTGACCTTCCCCACCCGGAGACGGCCCTTGAACTGCTCAGCCACGGCTTCCACCGCCGGCATGAGCGTCTTGCACGGCGCGCACCAGTCCGCCCAGAAGTCCACCAGCACGGGCTGCTGCGACTTCATGACGTCCGCGTCCCAGTTCGCGTCGGTGAGGGTCTGGATCGTATCGGCCAAAGGTCTCCTCCGGTATCAATGAGCCCGTCACCCAGTATAACGGACGCGTATTCCCGACGCCGTCCCCGTCTCCGTCTCCGTTCCCGTCTCCGTCCGTTCAGCCGATCAAACCTTCTCCATGGCCTGCCGATAGACCGCGACGTAGGCCTCCGCCGAGCGGTCCCAGGAAAAGTCCTTCTCCATCCCATTGCGGACGAGCCGCTTCCAGGCTGCGCGGTCCTTCATCGCACTGAGGGCCTGATCGAGGGCCCACATGAGCCCGGTGCCGTCCGGGTTGTCGAAGCGAAATCCGGTCCCGCGGCCCGTCGACGGATCCCAGGGCTCGACCGTGTCGTACAAGCCGCCGGTGGCGCGGACGACGGGCGGGGTGCCGTAGCGCAGGCTGTACATCTGCGTGAGGCCGCAGGGCTCGAACCGCGACGGCATCAGGAAGACGTCCGACCCGGCCTCGATCTTGTGCGCGAGCGCTTCGTCGTACTCCAGCCGCAGGGCGAAGCGGTCGGGGGCGCGCGCGGCCAGCGACCGCAGCCCCTGCTCCAGCCGCGGCTCGCCGGTGCCGAGCACCACCATGCGGATCGGCCGTTGGAGCAGGTCGTACCAGCTGTCGACGACGATGTCGAACCCCTTCTGCGCCACCAGCCGCGAGATGATTCCCACGATGGGCAGGCTGGGCGCTTCGGGCAGTCCCATGGCCGCGAGAAGGTCGCGCTTGCACTTCTTCTTTCCCGAGAGGTCGTCCGCGGAATAGGGCGCGGCGATGTACGTGTCGTGGCGCGGATCCCACTCCCCGTAGTCGACGCCGTTGAGGATGCCGACCAGGTCTCCCCCCCGGCCACGCAGGGTGCCGTCGAGGCCGTATCCCATCTCGGTACCCTGGATCTCCCGCGCATACTGCGGGGACACGGTGGTGACCATCTCCGAGAACTGGATGCCGCCCTTCATGTAGCTGATCCCGCCGTTGTGGCCGAGAGCCTCGCCGCTGGCGAAGTGCCAGGGCAGGCCGAGCACGTCCAGGGTGTCGCCGCCGAAGGTTCCCTGGTAGGCGAGGTTGTGGATGGTGAAGACCGAGGGTGATCGATGGAGCGCGGGATCGTCCCAGTAGAACGACTTCAGGTAGACGGGGACGAGGCCGGCCTGCCAATCGTGGCCGTGGAACACGTCGGGCCGCTGCCCGCGGCTGCGGAGATACTCCAGGGCGGCCCGGGCGAGGAAGGCGAAGCGCAGCCGGTTGTCCCCGTACTCCTCGTTGCTGCTCGGTCCGTAGGGATGCGGCCGGTCGAAGAACGGCGGGTGCTCGATGAACACCACCTCGAGCCCGTCCTCCAGCGTCCGCCGGTAGTAACCGGCGCTGCGCGGCGAGGCGTCCACCGGGACGTGCACCGATCCCGCGAAATCGCCGGGCGGAAAAGGAATGCGCGCGTAGCGCGGCAGGAACACCGTGACCTTATGGCCGAGGCGGGCCAGCGCCCGCGGCAGGGCGGCGGACACGTCGGCCAGGCCGCCCGTCTTCATGAGGGGCGCCATCTCCGAAGTGATGAACGCGATCTGGAGCGGCCGCGGGCTCACGCGCGGCCGGCGGGCCGCGGCCGGCCGGCCATGCGCGCGACGAGGGAAATCAGCTCGTCGGGATCCACGGGCTTGGCCAGGTGGGCCTGGTACCCCGCGGCCAGCGCGCGGCGGCGATCGTCGGCGCGCGCATAGGCGGTGAGGGCGACGGCGGGCACGAGGCCCCCCTCTTCCGCGGTCAGGTCGCGCACGCGCGCCGGCGGCGGCGCAGCGCCTCCAGGGCCTCCCCCGCGGAGGCGGCCGGCTCCACCAGGGCGCCGGAGTGGCCCAGCGCGGCGGAGAGGAGGTCGCGCGTGTCCGCCTCGTCCTCGACGACGAGCACGCGCACGCCGGACAGCCGTCCAGGGATGCGGGCCTCACGCGCCACGGAAGCGGGCGCGGTTGCCGTCGCGTCCGGCTCTTCCAGGCGGAGCCGGATCGTGAAGACCGCGCCCTGACCGCGGCCGTCGCTGTGCGCCTCCACGCTACCCCCGTGCATCTCGACCAGGTGGCTCACCAGCGCGAGCCCGAGGCCCAGACCGCCGTGGGCGCGCGTGGTCGAGCTGTCCGCCTGCCAGAAAGGGTCGAAGACGTGGGGAAGGAACTCCGGGTCGATCCCGATGCCCGAGTCGGCGACGCGGAGGACGGCCTGGCCCTCCTGCGCACGCAGGCGAACGTC
Organism: Acidobacteriota bacterium; assembly: GCA_003222295.1. Classification (GTDB taxonomy): domain Bacteria; phylum Acidobacteriota; class Vicinamibacteria; order Fen-336; family Fen-336; genus AA29. Next base: position 4,272 of record QHVP01000551.1, read on the forward strand.
CACCCGGTGGGCCGCCGGTGTGAACTTGAGGGCATTGGAAAGGACGTTCCAGACGATCTGCTGCAAGCGGGTCGCGTCGCCGCCCACCACGACGGGACCGGCGGGGACGTCGAGGGAGAGACCCACTCCCTTGGCGGAGGCCGGCTCTTTGAAGCCGTCCCCCACCGTGCGCACGATCGCGGCGAGGTCTACGGGCTTCCAGTCCAGGCGCAGGGTGCCCGACACGAGGCGCGACGCGTCGAGGATGTCGTCGACGAGCCTGGCCTGCACCCTGGCGTTGCGCTCGATGGTCGCGAGTCCGTGCATCCGCCGCGCGGGGCCCTCGTCCGTCTCCTGCAGCAGACGCGCCCAACCCAGGATGGCTTGCAGGGGCGTGCGCAGCTCGTGGGACACGGTGGCCAGGAACTCGTCCTTGATGCGATGCAGCTCCTGGGCTTCTTCGTAGAGGCGCTGGGTGGTCGCGCTCTGGCGGCGCAGGTCCTCTTCGAGCCGCAGGCGCTCCGTCTCGTCGCGGGTGGTGACCACCGCTCCCGCGGGCGAGCCGTCGGCATGCTGCAGCGGCAAGGCGGTGCCCGTGAGGATGCGCACGGCGGCGTCCGGCCGGCGCACCATCCAGCGCGCATTCTCGACCCGCTCGCCCTTGAGCGCGCGGTAGAGGGGCGTGTCCGACAGGGGCAGGGCCTGACCGCGCATGTCGAGCAGGCCGTAGACGCTCGACCATTGTTCCGGCGGCACCGCCCTGCGGTCGACGCCGTGCTGGCGCTCCGCCTCCGGGTTGAACCCGCGGATGATGCCCTCCTCGTCGCAGACCACGATGCCGTCGCCGCTCTGGCGGAAGATCGCGCGCAGCAGGTCGCGCTCCTGCTCGGCCTGCTCGCGGGCCTCGATCTCGGTCGTGAGGTCCTTGAAGACGATGGCGACGTGACTCACCTTGCCCGCGCCGTCGAGCAGGGGGAAGAAGGTGGACGAGATGGCGACGCGCCGCCCCTGCGGGACGCGGACCTGGGTGAGCTCGCGCGGGTCGTACCAGATCGGGCCGATGGTGATCGTTTCTCCCGCGAAGGCCCGATGGACGAGATCGAGCACGCCGTTTCGCTCGGCGATCTCGTCCTCCAGCACGTTGTACTCGGGCGGGGGCTCCGCGCCGAAGAGGTTCCGGAAGGCCTGGTTCACCAGCAGGCAGCGACCGCTGGCCTCGAAGATCTGCAGGCCCACGGGCGCGCAGGCGAAGATCCCTTCGAGCAGAGCGAGCGGATCGGAGACCTGGCCCAGCTGCGCGCGGATCTCTTCGAGGGGCTTCATCTCAGGCGATCTTCATCCGGGCTGGCCGGCCCTACCATAACCCACTGCTGCGGGCTCGCGGCCCCACCCGCGGCGGTTTCCCGGCACGGACGCCGCATAATCTCCAGGCATGCCCCGCCGCCTGGGCCAGCATTTCCTCCGCCCCGCGTCCGTCGAGCGCCTGCTTCGCGTGATCGATCCGCGCGAGGGAGACGTGTTCCTCGAGATCGGGCCGGGGACGGGGGCGCTCACTCTTCCCCTGGCCGCCCGCGCCCGCGAGGTCGTCGCGGTAGAGCTCGACGCTTCGCTCGCCGCCCGCCTCCGCGAGCGTGCGCCCACGAACGTTCGCATCGTGAGCGGGGACGCGCTGCGCGTCGACCTCGACGCGCTGGCGCCGGTGGGCACGCGCCTCGTCGGCAACCTCCCGTACTACGTGTCGAGCCCGCTCCTGCGCCGATTCCTCGACCTGCGTCCACGCCTGCACGACCTGCACGTCATGCTGCAGGACGAGGTCGCACGGCGCGTGGCCTCGCCGCCGGGCTCGCGCGAATACGGCATCCTCTCCGTGTTCTATGCCCTCTGGGCGGACGTGGACATCCCCCTCCGCTTTCCGCCCGGCGCCTTCCAGCCGCCGCCGAAGGTGGATTCCGCGGTCCTGCGCGCGCGTTTCCTGCTCTGCCCGCGCGCTCAAGTCACTGACCCGGAGCGCTTTGAGCGCCTCGTCCAGACCGCCTTCGCCCGGCGTAGACGAACACTTGAAAACAACCTGCAAGATAGCTATCCTAACCTCAAGGAACACTTGAGGTTGCTCAAGATCGAGGGTCGTCGCCGTGCGGAGACGCTATCCGTGGTGGAATTCGCCCAACTCGCCAACGCTTTGAGTCAGTGAGCTCAGCGCCGCGCAGCGGCGCTGAGCGACGGGGGGTTTCAGGGGGGGAGCTCACTCCGTCCGCGGTGTCCAGTGAGTTCCCCCCCTGAGATGAATGCTTGATTGATCACGGCGCGCTGCGCCTGGTGGGCCTGGGCGGGCTCGGCGAGTTCGGCCTCAATGCGCTCGTCCTCGAGTGGGAGGCGGAGTGCCTGCTCGTGGACGCGGGCATGGGCTTCGCCACCGCGGAGATGCCGGGCGTCGATTCCGTCGTACCCGACTTCGAGTACCTCTCGGAGAGGAGCCGCTCGGTGCGCGCGATCGTCCTCACCCACGGCCACGAGGACCACATCGGCGCGCTCGCCTTCGCCGTGGAGGCGGCTCCCCAGGCCCCCGTCTACGGCAGCCGGCTCACCCTCGGCTTCGTGCGCCGCCGGTTGCGCGAGCGCGGAGTGGAGGCGGACCTCCGGCTGCTCACTCCCGGTCAGGCCGTCGAGGCGGGCGCCTTCCGCGTCCACCCCATCCGCGTCGCCCACAGCGTGATCGACAGCCTCGCCCTCGCCATCGAGACGCCGGTCGGCGTCGTCCTGCTGAGCGGCGATTTCAAGATGGCCCACGGCACGGCGCCGGACGAGCAGACCGACGTCGATGCGCTCAGCGCCTGGGGCGACCGCGGAGTGCTCGTGCTGCTCTCCGACAGCACCAACGTCGAGGTGCGCGGGCGGACGGGCTCCGAGGACGACCTGATCCCCGCCTTCGCGGACGTCTTCGCGCGTACGCGCGGGCGTGTCCTCGTCTCGTGCTTCGCGACCTCCATCCCCCGCATCCGCCGCGCCGCCGACGTCGCCCTGGGCGCGGGGCGGTCGATCGGGTTCGTCGGCCGCCGCATGGCCGACAACGCCGACGTCGCCATGGAGCTGGGACTCCTCGACCTGCCACCTTCGAGCCGGCTGCCCGCGCTGTCCCTGCGCGACTATCCGGCGCGCGGCATGTGCCTGTTCGTCTCCGGCAGCCAGGGCGAGCCGTTCTCCGCCCTGTCCATGATCAGCGTCGACGAGCATCGCGAGGTCGCGGTGGGGCCGGGGGACACCGTCGTGTTGTCGGCGCGCCCGGTTCCCGGCAACGAGCGCGCGGTCTCGCGCCTCATCGGCAACCTCTTTCGCCGCGGCTGCGACGTCGTGCACGGGGGGACGGCGCGCGTGCACGTGTCGGGTCACGCCAGCCAGGACGAGCTGGTCGAGCTGATCCAGCGCGTGCGCCCGCGCTACTTCGTGCCCGTGCACGGCGAATACCGCATGCTCGCCCAGCACGCGCGGCTGGCCGTGCAGGCGGGCGTGCCCGCGGAGCACGTGTTCATCCTCGAGGACGGCGGCGTGCTGTCCCTGACCGGCGTGCACGCGGGGAAGGCGGAGAACGTCCCTGCGGGCCGGGTGCTCCTCGACCGCTCCGGGGTGGACGAGATCGAGGAGATCGTCATGCGCGACCGCCGCCATCTCTCGTCGGACGGCATCGTGGTGCCGGTGGTCGTCCTGGACCGCCAGTCCGGCCGCCTGGAGTCGCCTCCGGAGATGGTGACGCGCGGGTTCGTGGACTGGGAGGAGTGGCCCGGCCTGATGGACGAGGCCACGCGGGCCGTGGCCGAGATCGTGGAGGCGCGCCCGCCGGAGGAGCATTACGACCCCACGGTCACGCGCGAACGCCTGCGGCAGGAGCTCCGCCGCCTGTTCCGGAAGCGGACACAGCGTCGTCCGATGGTCATCCCCGTCGTCATGGAGGTCTGATGGCGTCAGCCGCGGCGAAAAACACCAAGACGGCAGAGTTCCTGGGCCTGGTCTCCTTCGCCCTCTCGCTGATGGTCCTGATCAGCGTGGCTACCTACAACCCGGGCGACCCCGTGCCCTTCTTCAAGGCGGGGGCCAGCGGGCCTGTCCGCAACTTCATCGGACCCATCGGCGCCTTCCTGGCCGAGCTGCTGATCCCGCAGCTCTTCGGGGTGGCCGCGCTGCTGGTGCCGCTCGTGCTCGGGGTCACGG
>QHVP01000551.1:8459-20196 GCA_003222295.1 Acidobacteriota bacterium
CAAGGTGGCGGGACTCTCGCTGTTGCTCGTCTCCCTCACCGCTTTCCTGACCCTCACCTTCGGCGCGGTGACGATCGAAGGCGAGCCGGTGCGCGCGGGGGGCGCCGCCGGCCAGCTTGCGGCGGCCATCCTCACCGCGAGCCTGAGCCGCACCGGCGCCTACATCGTGGTGGCGACGTCGCTGTTCGTGTCGCTGATCCTTTCCACGCAGTTCTCGTTCGCGGCCTTCCTCTCCGCGCTCGGCCGTTTCCTGGGCACGCGCGTGCAGGCGGCGCGGACGGCCTGGGCGCATTTCCTGGAGGCCCGGCGCAAGGAGCGGATGCGGCGCGACGTCATCAAGAAGCACAGCAAGGAGAAGGAGGCGGGCGACGAGGCGGCGGTGGCCCGGGGCGAGAGCGTCCCCCGCGTGCGCAAGGTGAAGGCGCCGGGGACGGCCGCGGAGACGGAGGGGACGCGCGCCGCGCAGAAGCCGCTGGCCTTCGCGCCCATCCCCGATGCTGACGGGGAGATGGAAACCGAGGCCGACGAGCACGCGGAGGAGACCGGAGAGTCCGCTCCCGAGCTGCCCGTCTCCGCCATGACCCGCGCCAAGCGCGGCAGCGGCTCCCTGGTCGTGCGCGGGGACTTCCCCCTGCCCCCGACCTCGATCATGGACGAGATCAAGCTCACCACGTCCATGGACAAGACGCGCCTGTTCGAGAAGGCCAAGACGTTGCAGGGCAAGTCCGGCGAGTTCGGGGTCCTCGGCACGGTGGTGGAGATCCATCCCGGTCCCGTGGTCACGACCTACGAGTTCAAGCCCGACGCGGGCATCAAGTATTCAAAGATCGTCGGCCTCGCCGACGACCTCGCCCTGGCCCTGGAGGCGGAGTCGATCCGCGTCGACCGCATCAGCGGCCGCGGCACCGTGGGCATCGAGATCCCGAACGAGGTCCGGGAGACGATCTACCTTCGCGAGATCCTCGAGGGCGAGGCCTTCCACAAGGCGAGCTCGCGCCTGACCCTCTGCCTGGGCAAGACCGTCAACGGCGAGACCTTCGTGACCGACCTCGCCACCATGCCCCACCTGCTCATCGCGGGGTCGACGGGCACGGGCAAGAGCGTGGGCCTCAACTGCATGATCGCCAGCATCCTGTACAAGTCCACGCCGGACGAGGTGCGGATGATCCTCATCGACCCCAAGCGGCTGGAGCTGGGCGTCTACGAGGACATCCCGCACCTGCTCACCCCGGTGGTGACCGACCCCAAGATCGCGGCCAACGTCCTCAAGTGGGCGGTGGCGGAGATGGAGCGGCGCATCCGCAAGCTCGCCTCCGAAGGGGTGCGGAACATCGACCAGTACAACAACATCATCCGCGGGGAGCGCACCGCGGAGCAGGCGGCGGAGGACCTGAGGCCCCTCCACTACATCGTGATCATCATCGACGAGCTGGCCGACCTCATGATGGTCTCCTCGCACGAGGTGGAGGAGTCGATCACGCGCCTGGCCCAGATGGCGCGCGCGGTCGGCATCCACCTCATCCTGGCCACGCAGCGGCCGTCCGTGGACGTGCTGACCGGCCTCATCAAGGCGAACTTCCCCTCGCGCATCTCCTTCCGCGTGGCCGCGCGCGTGGACAGCCGCACGATCCTGGACTCCATCGGCGCCGAGCACCTCCTGGGCAAGGGCGACATGCTCTTCCTGCCTCCCGGCTCCGCGCGCCTCCTGCGCATCCACGGATGCTTCGTGAGCGAGAAGGAGATCGCGCGCCTGACCTCGTACCTGCGCAAGGCGGGCAAGCCGAGCTTCGACGACACGGTAGGCAAGACGGAGCGCACGACGGAGGCGGTGGAGGTCGACGACCGCGACGACCTCTTCGACGAGGCGGTGCGCTTCGTCGTGCAGAGCAAGCAGGCCTCGACGAGCATGCTGCAGCGGCGCTTCCGCATCGGGTTCAGCCGGGCCGGCCGTCTCGTGGACATGATGGAGCGCGACGGCATCGTCGGGGCCGCGGACGGATCGAAGCCGCGCGAGATCCTGGTGGCGGCGGACTATTACGAAACGGTGGACAACTGGCAGAAGTGAGCTCGCTCGCGCCGAGGGGCCGTCGCCCGGGTCACGCTCACCGCCGCTGCGCGGCGCTGCGCTCCTGGTCGGCGCTGTCCGCCGTCATCGCGATTTCGCTTGCCGCCGCCGCTCCGCTCGGCGCCGACGCGCGCGCGGGCGCGAGCGGGGCCAAGCGGCCGCGGACGGTCAGCACGCCGGACCCGCGCCCGGACGCCGTCCTCTACCAGGAGGCGCAACAGGCGCTGGCGTCGCTCAAGGCGTCCTCCGCGCGGACGGCGCGCAAGCCGGAATGGGAGAAGGTCGTGATGCGCTTCCGGCGCGTGGTCGCGCGCTACCCGCAGAGCGCGTACTGCGACAACGCGCTCCTCGCCATCGGCGACCTCTATCGGGAGATGGGGCGCCGCTTCAACGCCGGGTACCTGGGCGACGCCGTGCAGGCCTACCGCCGCCTGATCGCGGAATACCCGAGCAGCAGCCTGGGCGAGAAGGCGCTGTTCAACGTGGTCGAGATCGCGCGCGCGGGGGCCGACCGGAAGGAGATCGCGGCCGCGGCCCGCGAGTACCTCGACGCGTTCCCCGACTCGCCGCGGGCGGCGGAAATCAAAGCGGCGGTGAAGAAGGGAGGGCGGGCGCAGGAGGCGGCGCTCCCGAATCCCCCCCCACGTGGGCTGGCGCAGGTCTTCAACCTGCGCTTCTGGAGCGGCGCGAGCTCGACCCGCGTCGTGCTCGACGTGGAGAAGGCGGTCCACTACAAGTACGACCGCATCAGCAACCCCGATCGCCTGTGGGTCGACCTCGAAGGCACGCGCCTCCATCCCAACCTCCTGGGCAAGATGTTCCCCGTCGGGGACGGGCTGCTCGAGAAGATCCGCATCGGCCAGAACAAGGACACGACGGTGCGCGTGGTCCTCGACTTCAAGGACGTGAAGGACCACACGATCTTCTATCTCGAGAACCCGACGCGGCTCGTGGTGGACGTGCGCGGCACGGCGGCGCCGCCCGCGACCGTCATCGCCGGCCGGGCCCCGGCCACGGTGGTGGCGACGAACGCGTCCCCGGAACCGTTCGACCTGCCTGCCGATCGTCCCGCCTCCCCGGCGCCGCGGCCGGCGGCCGCGTCCCGCCCGGCCCGGTCCGCGTCGCCGCTGCCGGTGCGCCAGGTCGAAGGGCTGGAGGTCCCGCGACTCCTTCCGCCGCCCATCCCCGATCCCGTCATTCGTCCCTCGGCGCCTCCCTTCGAGGGACTACCGCGGCGCTCGGCCGCGGCCGCTTCGCCTTCTCCCGGGCCGGCCGCGACCCCTCCGCCGCGCGAGGCGAGGCTCGTGGCGCGCAATGATCCCGACGCTCCGCCCGTGGCGCCCCAGGTCAACCGTGCCGGCTCCTACAGCCTGGCCCGCCAGCTCGGTCTCGGCGCGCGCAAGATCGTGATCGACGCCGGCCACGGCGGGCACGATCCGGGGACGCTCGGCCGCGGAGGCCTCCAGGAGAAGGATCTGGTGCTCGACGTGGCCCTGCGGCTGCAGCGCCTCGTCCGCGAGGCGCTGGGGGCCGAAGTCGTGATGACGCGCTCCACGGACGTGTTCGTCCCCCTCGAAGAGCGGACGGCCATCGCCAACGCCCAGGCCGCGGACCTGTTCCTGTCCATCCACGCCAACAGCAGCCGCAACTCCGGCGTGCGAGGCATCGAGACCTACTTCCTCAACTTCGCGCAGGACCCGCACGCGGAGGCGGTGGCGGCGCGCGAGAACGCGATTTCCCCCGCCACCCTCAAGGACCTCCAGAACCTCGTCAAGGCCATCGCCCTCAACAGCAAGATCGACGAGAGCCGGGACTTCGCGTCCAGCGTGCAGGAGGCGCTCGTCCAGACCATCCGAGGGGTCGCCCCCGACGTTTCCGATCGCGGCGTGCGCACGGCGCCCTTTTACGTCCTCATCGGCGCCAACATGCCGAGCATCCTGGCCGAGATCGCCTTCGTGTCGAACCCCCAGGAGGAACGCCTGCTCCGCACGCCCGAGCACCGCGACCGCATCGCGCGCAGCCTCCTGGAGGGCGTGCGCGCCTACCTCGACTCCCTCGGCCGCCCGCGGACGCGGCAGTTGACCGGCCCTTCCTCGAGATCTACAGTGGCTTCAGGAGGGAACCGCCGTTGACGATGCTGCCAATGCTCGCCGAGCAGGCCGTCACCTGGATCAAGGTCCCGAGGCCCACCTTCGACCTCGTGGGCGTGGTCCTGAGCTCGCTGGGCCTGGCCGGCATCTGCGCCGGCGTCGCCTTGAGCCTGGGAACGGTCCTGGGCGTCGGGTTCATCGTCCGCGGGCGGCGCGCTCCCCAGAGCCTCGCCGAGCGCCTCTCCCTGCATCTGCTCGAAGCCCCGCCGCAGTAGCCCCGAGCCATCCCTTCCCGCCGCGGACCCCTGCGTCGCCTCTTGACGCTTTGCGTCACAAATCATTTGACATTCATGACGCAGTGCGTTAGATTGGACGCGTGAAGGCGGGAGCGACCCGACGGGCCGAGCGCACCATACGGCGCTACGACAACCGCAAGCTCTACGACGCGGAAGCGCGCCGCTACGTGACCCTGGACGAGCTCTCGCGCCTGATCGGCGGGGGGACGGAAGTGCGGGTGGTCGAGCAGCGTACGGGCGAGGACATCACCACCGTCGTCCTGGCCCAGGTCGTCCTGGAGGGGATCAAGCAGCGCACGGCCACCATCCCCCACCAGGTGCTGAGCCGTTTGATCCGCCTGGGCTCGGGCCCGGCCAGCGCCTTCACCGAATGGCTCGATCCGCACGAAGCGTCCACGCGCGCGCGCCACGAAGCCGAGCGCATCGTGTCCGGCCTGGTGGCGCGCGGCCGCCTGACCCTGGACGAGGCGCTCGCCCTGCGCCAGGACATCGCCGTTTCCGTCCAGCGCCTGGTCGCCGAGGCCCAGGCCGGCGTGCAGGCACGGCTACGGCGGATGCTGGAGAGGGAGAAGGGCCCGGGCGTGACCCCGGCCCTGCAGGCGCTGAAGGAGCGCCTTTCCGCGTTCGAAACCCTGCTGGCGCCGCCCCGCGCTCCCGCGCGGCGGCGACCTCTGCCGGCACGCAAGAGCAGGAAGAAGTGACGAAGGAGAGAGCAATGCCGACGAAGAAGAAGACCTCCTCCCGGGCGCGAGGGCGCGCCCACGTGAAGGCCGACCGCGCGCAGGCGGCCCGGAAGCGGATCCGGGAGACCTGGAACGCGACCGTCCGGGTCCTGACCTCCGCGGAAGCGGGTGCGGAGCGGCGGCTGCGTCAGCTCCTCGCGCGCAAGCGGATCAAGCCCGCGGACCTGCGCACCGCCCTGGCCGCCTTCCGGGCCCGTGTGCAGAAGGAGCAGCGCAAGGCCGCGCGCGAGATCGAGTCGAGACTCTCCGCGCTCCAGGAGCGGCTCCAGCGCGAGCGCAAGGACCTCGGCCAGGTGGTGGACGAGACCGTGCGCGGCACGCTGGTCGCGCTCAACATCCCCAGCCGGCGCGAGGTCTCGGAGCTGACGCGCAAGGTGGACGAGCTCTCGCGCAAGATCGACAGCTACCGCCGTTCGTCCTCGAACCGCTCCGCCCGGCGGCGTGGCCCGGCGGCGGCGTCCGCGTAGGCCCGGTGGTCAAGACGCGGCGGCGCGTGCCCCGGCGTACCCGTCGCGGCGCGCGGTCGAAGGTCGCGCTCGTCTGCGCGGGCGGCGGCATCACCGGGGCCGTGTACGAGATCGGGTGCCTGCGCGCGCTGGAGGACCTCCTCGGCTGCAGCCTGACCGACCTCGACCTCTACGTCGGGGTGAGCGGCGGCGCGTTCGTGACGTCGCTGCTCGCCAACGAGATCTCGCCGAAGGAGATGTACGACGCCATCGCCGCTCCGCGCCCCGGCTCCCTGACCGATCCCACCGGCGCCCTCTTCCGCGTGGGCCTGGGCGAGTTCTGGCGGCGCTCGCTGCGCGCGCCGCGCGTCGTGACCGACGCCCTCCTCGCCCGGCTCGGGGGCGAAGGGCGCGACTGGAGCGACGTGGCCTGGGCCCTCTTCGAGCTGCTGCCCGCGGGCCTGCTCGACAACTCCGGGATCGAGGAGTACCTGTCCGCGCTGTTCGCGTCGCGCGGGCGCGGAAACGAATTCGAAGGGCTCTCGAAGCCGCTGCACGTGATCGCGGTGGACCTCGACAACGGCGAGGCCGTGGACTTCGGCCCTGGCGGTGGCCACGAGGCGACGGTGTCCAAGGCCGTGCAGGCCTCGACCGCGCTCCCCGGCCTCTACCGGCCCGTGCGCATCGGCGGCCGCGATTACGTGGACGGCGGCGTCAAGAAGACCGCGCACATCAACCTCGCCATCCAGGGCGGGGCCGACCTCGTCATCTGCGTGAACCCGATCGTCCCCATCGACAATCGCTCGGGGGCCCTGAGCTCGCACCTCAGCAGCAAGGGCATCACCTACGTCCTGGACCAGGTGCTGCGCATCGCGCTCCACGGCCGCATGCAATACGGCCTCGAGCGCTACAAGATGGAGCACCCCGAGGTGGACATCCTGCTCATCGAGCCGAGCCGAGACGACCTCCGGATGTTCTCCTACAACATCATGCGGTACAGCGCCCGCAAGATCGTGGCCGCGCACGCCTACCGCTCCACCCTTCAGGCCTTCACCGCGCGCGAGGACGAGTACCGGCGCCTGCTGCGGCGGCACGGAATCGCCCTCAGGGATCCCGGCCGGCTGCCGCACGTGCCCCAGATGAATCCCTACGGCTCCCGCCTCGCCCGTGCGCTCTCCGGCTCGCTGGACATCCTCTCGTCCGCACTCCGGCGCAAGGCGGGTTAAGCTCCACCCCTCGATGACGACGACGAGCGCCGCCGCCCTCTCCGCGCCGCCTTCCGCGCCTGCCCGCCGCCTCCTCGCGCTGCGCGTCCTGCGCGGGGCCGGATGGGTCCTGCTGGCCACCGCCCTCCTCCTCGTCCTTGGCGTCGCGGTGTACTGGCGCTGGTCGCGCCGCGCGCTGCCGCAGGTCGACGGCGAGGTGCGGCTCCCCGGCCTGACTTCTCCCGTGACCGTGCGCCGCGACGCGTTGGGCGTGCCCCATCTCCAGGCCTCGTCGCTGCCCGACCTCATGCGTGCCCAGGGCTACGTCACCGCGCAGGACCGCATGTGGCAGATGGACCTGCTGCGCCGGCGGGCGGAGGGCCAGCTCGCGGAGGCCTTCGGGCCCGCGGCGCTGGTGGCCGACCGCGACGTCCGCACCCTCGGGCTCGGCGACGCCGCCCGGCGCGCCTGGCCCCACGTCCCGCCCGACCTCCGCGCCCTCGTCGAGGCCTACACCGACGGCATCAATGCCTGGCTCTCCACGCACGGGGACGCGCTCCCCCTCGAGTTCCGCCTCCTGCACTACGCGCCGCGTCCATGGGGGCCCACGGACAGCCTCGCCGTCGGCAAGCTCCTCGCCCTCGACCTCGCCCAGGGATGGGAGGACGAGGCCCTGCGCGCCACCGCGTACGACCGCCTGCCCGCGGACGTGCAGGCGATGCTGTTCCCGAAGCTGTTCGCCCAGGATCGGATCCTGATCGGCCACGACGTGACCGTCCCATCCGGCGGGGGGGAAGCGGTCATGACGGAGACCTCGCGCGGCAGCAACAACTGGGTCATCTCCGGAGCGCACACCGCGACCGGGCGTCCCTTGCTCGCCAACGACCCCCACCTGGGTCTCGGCGTGCCCTCCATCTGGGCCGCCGTCCACCTGACCGCGCCCGAGCTGGATGTCGCGGGCGTGGTCCTCCCGGGCACGCCGGGCGTGACCCTCGGCCGGAACCGGCGCATCGCCTGGGGTTGCACGAACGTGCACGACGACAGCGCGGACCTCTACGTCGAGGAGTTCGACCCGCGCGACCCGGACCTCTATCGCACCGCGGACGGATGGGAGCGCGTGCAGGTCCGCCACGAGCCGATCCGCGTGCGCGAGGGATCCCTCTCGTCGTCGTGGCGCACCGTGGATCACGTCGGTGGAGCTGACCGCCTTCGCGCGCCTGCAGCGGGCCGGCAACTGGGACGAGTTCCGAGATGCCGTGCGCACGTTCCCGGGGCCGGCGCAGAACTTCGTCTACGCGGACGTGGACGGGCACATCGGCTGGTATGCGGCCGGGCGGATGCCCATCCGTCGTGGCGGCGATGGCGCGCGACCCTACCCCGGCGCGAGCGCGGACGGCGATTGGCTGGGCTTCGTGCCGTTCGACGAGATGCCGCATGTCTTCGACCCGCCGTCCGGCCGCATCGTGACCGCGAACAACCGGCTGGTGGGCACGGATTACCGGTACAGGGTGACGCGCGGGGGCATCGGCCCCTGGCGCGCGGCCGCGCTGCTCGAGGACTTGGAGGCGCGCGAGGGCTGGACGACGGACGACTTCGCGCGCCTGCAGGGCGAGCGCCTCTCCATCCCGCATCGCGATCTTGCCCACGCCCTCCTCGAAGCGGCGGCGCGGCACCGGGGCGATGCGGTCTGGGACGAGGTCGCGCGGGAGATGGCGGGCTGGGACGGACGCCTCGAGCCCGAGAGCCGCGCGGCGGCGCTGGCCGTCCTCACTTTCCGCGCCGTCGGTGCCCGCGTGATCCTGCCGCGCGTCGCGCGCCTGCCGCTGGGCCGCCCGCTCGCGCGCCGCGTGGCCGCCATCCACAAGCTGATCCTCGAGCGCCCCGCCTCCTGGGTGCCCGCCGCGGACAAGGACTGGGACGGCGTGCTCCGGGGGGCATGGCGAGCCGCGAGAGTGGAGATCGCGGAGGCGCTGGGGACCGATCGCGCGCATTGGAGCTGGGGCGCGCTCAACGTGATGACCGTCCAGCATCCGCTCGCGCGCGCCGCCTCCGTGCTCGGCCCCCTGCTCAGCCCGCCTTCTGCGCGCATGGGCGGCGCCAACACCACGCCGAACGTCCTCGGCATCACGCCGACGGGCGCGGTCGAGGGGCCCTCCATGCGCTTCATCGCGAACCTCGCGGATCCGGACGACACGCGGCTCGTGAACTTCATGGGCCAGTCGGGTCACGCGGCCAGCGCGCATTACTCGGATCAGTTCGAGGCCTGGCGCACAGTGGAAACGCGGAGGCTCGCGTTCACCGCTGGGGCGGTGGCGCGCGAAGCACGCAACACGTTGATTCTGCGTCCCTGAACGGGCGGACGGCCATAACGAACGCCCGGTCAAGTGTTTAAAGGGAGGCTCGTAACGTACTGGGTGACAAGCCTCTATAGCTGCAACCGCTTACTCTCCGTTGTCGTATTTCCCTGTAAGAGCCAAGCCCAGGTGGCCTGATCGACAGAGCCACCTCCCGCCCTGCCCAAGGGCGTAGCGAATGAGTCGCAGGACGCGGCCACGGTCAGGGCTCTCTCAAATGACAACCCTCTTCACGTCGTTCGTGCTGGCGCACCCGCTCGTCTCCGCGGTGGCCGTGGGCCTTCTGCTGACCGCGCCCGTGTGGCTGGGCGTGGTCGTGATCGGCGAGCGGCAGGTGGGCGTGGTCGTCAAGAAGTTCGCGCGTCGCGCGCTGCCCGTGGGCCGGCTGGTCGCCCTCGATGGAGAGGCCGGCTACCAGGCGGAGACGCTGCCGCCCGGCGTGCACTTCGCGTACTGGCGGTGGCAGTACTCCATCGCCAAGGTGCCGGTGACGGTGATCCCGCAAGGCGAGATCGGCCTCGTCGTGGCCGCGGACGGCAAGGCCATGGGCGGGGAGCGGATCCTCGGCCGCTCCGTGCGCTGCAACGCGTTCCAGGACGCGCGCGCGTTCCTCACCGGGAGCGGCGAGAAGGGGCGGCAGCTCACGATCCTGACCGCGGGCACGTATCGCATCAACACGGCGCTGTTCGACGTCATCACCAGGCAGACGGCGGCGGCGTACGGCATGACCGCGGACTCGCTGCGGGTGCATCGCGTCGAGGCGGACCGCGTCGGCATCGTGACCACCCTCGACGGCGCGCCCATCGACGCCGGCGAGATCGCCGGACCCACTGTTCCCGGCCACGACAGCTTCCAGAACGGACAGGCGTTCATCGAGAGCGGCGGGCGGCGCGGCCTCCAGGAGCAGGTGCTGCTCTCCGGCTCCTGGAACCTCAACCCCTGGTTCGTGCAGATCGAGCCGGTGCCGATGACGGAGATCCCCATCGGCCACGTCGGGGTCGTGATCTCGTTCGTGGGCCAGGCCCACGAGGACGTGAGCGGCGCCGAGTTCAAGCACGGCGACCTCGTGGACCCCGGGCACAAGGGCGTCTGGGTGACGCCCCTCTACCCGGGCAAGCATCCGCTCAACACCCGTGTCATGAAGGTCGAGCTCGTCCCCACCACGAACATCGTCCTCAACTGGGCCGGCCGCACCGAGGCGCACAACTACGACGCGAAGCTCTCCTCGATCACCGTGCGGTCGCGCGACGGCTTCGCCTTCACCCTCGACGTGTCGCAGATCATCCACGTGGCGGCCCCGGACGCGCCCAAGGTGATCTCCCGCGTCGGATCCATGCAGAACCTCGTCGACCACGGCCTGCAGCCGATCGTGGGTAACTACTTCCGCAACGCCGCCCAGTCCTACACCGTGCTCGACTTCCTGTCCGCGCGCAGCGAGCGGCAGAAGGAGGCGTCGCAGCACATCCGCACCGCCATCGGGGCCTACGACGTGCAGGCCATCGACACCCTCATCGGCGACATCAACCCGCCGGACGCGCTGATGTCCACCCTGACCGACCGCAAGATCGCCGAGGAGCAGAAGAAGACGTTCGAGGTCCAGGAGGCGGCGCAGAAGCAGCGCCAGCAGCTCGTGCGCGAGACGGCCACGGCCGAGATCCAACAGCAGATGGTCAAGGCCGAGCAGGGCGTCCGCATCTCCGAGCTGGAGGCGAGCGCTCAGGTCAAGCGCTCGGCGGGCGAGGCGGAATCGTTCCGCCTGCGCGCCACCGGCGAGTCGGAAGGCATCCGGCTCAAGGGCGTGGGCGAGGCGGAAGCGATCCGGGCCACGGGCACGGCCAAGGCCGACGCCTATCGCGCGGGCGTGGAGGCGCTGGGCCCGCAGAGCTATGCCACGCTGCAGCTCATCCAGGTGGTCGGCGACCGCAACGTGCGCATCGTGCCCGACGTCTCGGTCAGCGGCGAGACGGGCGGCGAGGGCCTGGTGGCGGCCCTGCTCGGGTCGTTGATGAAGGACCGGAAGAACGGGCGGGGCGACCTGCCGGCGTCGAAGTAGCCCGGGCCGAACGGCCCCGGCCGCGGCGCAGCGGCCGGGGCCACACGTAGCCTCAGCCGAACCAGACCGAGCGGCGTCGCGCGAGCCGGCTGTCCACCATCCGCTGCACGATCGAGCGGACCTGCTCGGACAGTCGGTTGACCAGGTTCGGATCCTCCGCGCCCTCGGGACCGTAGGCGTCCATGGGGATGGGGTCCGCGAAATCGATCGACCATTTCGTCGGCAGCGGGATCACACCCAGCGGACCGAGCAAGGGGAAGGTGGGCGTGATCGGCAGGTAGGGCAGGCCGAGGGGGCGGCCGAGCCAATCCACGCTCGCGATCTTGGGATGGATCTCCTCCGCGCCCACGAGGGCGCAGGGCACGATCGGGGATCCCGTCCGCAAGGCCAGCCGCACGAACCCGCCGCGTCCGAATCGCGCCAGGCGATAGCGCTGCCCAAAGGCCTTGCCGACGCCCTTCACGCCTTCCGGGAACACGCCGACC
>QHVP01000553.1 GCA_003222295.1 Acidobacteriota bacterium
GGCTTTGACAGACGTCGCAGACGCGAAGACATCGTGGCCAGCTGACGGAGCAAGACGAGGTGTTTCGGAGGCTGAGTGACGATGCTCTGCGGCCACCTCGACGAGAGACGACCCATTACATGGTCATCGCTCGAACGATGTCCAGATCGCTGTTGGTTCACTTCTGGTTCAGCAGCCAGATGAGTTTGGTTTCTCGCCGCCTCGCTCGGTGGGTCACACTCCCCGTCGATCCCAAGTCGGTGTCGGTGATCGCCGTTCAACCATGAGGGGCCCGCCCAGGCAGAAAGGATCGGCCACATGAGAACGAGGACGCGGTATCGAGCGGCGTTCGTCACGAGCGTCGCCCTCGCCACGCCGCTCGCCGCGCTCGCCGCGCAGGTGCAGCCACTGAAGTGGTGGTGGCCGCAGGTGCAGACCGAAGTGCCGCCGGTCGTCCCTGGCGCCAAGCCCGCCACCGTGGAGCGGGTCAAGATCCACGGGGACGCGATCGTTTTCCTGCCCCCGAGCTACGCGAAGGAGAAGTCCCGGCGCTATCCGGTCGTCTATGCCCTGCACGGCTACTCCATCGGCGCCGAGCAGTGGGCCCCGGAGATACACGTGCCGCAGACCCTCGAAGGCGCCTTCGCCCAGGGCGCCCAGGAGGTGATCGTCGTCCTGCCCGACTCGAAGACGGTGCACAACGGGTCGATGTACTCGAGCTCGGCCACCACGGGCGATTTCGAGCGCTACGTCTCGGAAGACGTCGTGGCCTGGACCGATGCCCACTACCGCACGATTCCGCGGAGATCGAGCCGGGGCCTCGTCGGTCACTCGATGGGAGGCTACGGGGCGACGCGCATCGCCATGAAGCATCCCGACGTCTTCGGGAGCGTGTACATCATGAGCCCGTGCTGCCTCTCTCCCCGAGCGGCCGGCTCACCCAGCGGGGACGTCGAGAAATCCCTGGAGGCGGTGAAGACGCCCGCCGATTCGGCCGGCCTCCCGTTCTTCGCCCGCGCCCAGCTCGCCAGCGCGGCGGCCTGGTCGCCCGACCCGAAGAATCCCAAGCCGACGTGCTGGCGAAGTGGGCGGCCAACGCCCCGCTCGCCTTCCTGGACCAATACGTCGGGAACCTGCGCCGGTATCGCGCCATTGCCATCGACGTGGGCGACCAGGACCGCTTGCGGGCGGACGCGCAGAAGCTGCACGACGCCCTCGACCGATACGGCATCGCGAACGCCTTCGAGGTCTACGCCGGCACACATACGAGCAAGGTGGCCGATCGCTTCCAGAACCACGTGATGCCGTTCTTCAGCCAGAGCCTGTGCGCGAAGGGCGTTTGCCCGTAGCCAGCGTGAAACCGGTCTCCGCGGGCTGAGGGACTTCGGGCGCGCGCCACGTATCATCCGGCCGTGCCAACCGCGAAGATCAAGGGACTCCGCTGGTGGATGATGGCCCTGTTGATGATGGGGTCGATCATCAACTACCTCACCCGCAGCTCGCTCTCCGTGGCCGCGCCGACCCTTTTCCAGCAGCTCCACATCTCGGCGCCTCCAGCCCCTGTGCGGCTACGTGCTCGACGTGCTCGGACTCAGGCTGGGCTTCGCCATCTTCGCGACGGCCTGGTCGCTCATCAGCATGGCGCACGCGCTCGCCCACAACTGGCAGGCGCTGGCCGGGATGCGCGGCCTCTTGGGCCTGGCCGAGGGTTCGGCCAACCCGGCGGGTATGAAGGCGACCGCGGAATGGTTCCCGGCGCGCGAGCGCGGCCTCGCCGGCGGGCTCTTCAACATCGGGGCCTCGGTGGGCTCGATGCTCGCGCCGCCGCTGGTGGCCTGGGCGATCCTCAGCTACGACTGGCAGACGGCGTTCGTGATCACCGGCGGGATCGGGATCGTCTGGGTCGTGCTCTGGCTTCTCTTCTTCGACACGCCCGACCGGCATCCCGCCCTGAGTCCCGAGGAGCGCCAGCTCATCGTGGAAGGCCAGGAGCGACACCTCGCCGGCGGCGCCCGGCCATCGCCGGGCCAGATCCTGCGCCAGCGCAACTTCTG
>QHVP01000554.1:0-3613 GCA_003222295.1 Acidobacteriota bacterium
CCGGTGGTCCCGCTCGAATAGGGCAGCGCGACCACGTCGCCGGGGTCGACGGCGGCGGCGGGCGGGGGGACGGAGGCGACGAGGAGCTCGGAGAAGGACACCGCGCCCTCGGATTCCCCGAAGACGATGACCTCGCGCAGGCCGGCCCGGGCTGCGGCCGCGCGCGCCTTCTCCATGAAGGCGGGGATCGTGAAGAGGCACTTCGCGCCGCAGTCGCGGAGCTGGTTCGCCAGCTCGTCGGCCGTGAAGAGCGGGTTCACGGTGGTGATCACGGCTCCGAGCTGGGCCGCCCCATGGAAGGCGATGGGATATTCGAGCGTGTTGGGCGCGTAGATGCCGAAGACGTCCCCGCGCCCGTAGCCGCGTGCCGCGAGCCCGCCCGCGAGGCGGGCGATCGTCGCCTCCAGGCCCGCGTACGTCATCCGCCGCCCGGTGATCGCGTCGACGAGGGCCGTCCGGTCCGCGACCTCGCCGGCTTTTGCGAGCACGTACGTCGTCACCGGGACGCGAGGGATGTCCACCGGTGGCCGCGGGCTGCGGAAAAGCATGGCCGGCTCCTCTCGGCTCGGTGCCGGGATCCTAGTCGATTTCCATCAATCCTTGATGGCGAGACGCCGCCGCCACCGCCTCCGCCGCCGGGAGGGGCGCGGCCGAGGCCAGGAGCTCGCGCGCACAGGCCAGGATCTCCTCCTCGCTCGCGCGGACCCCGCGCGCGTGCAGGCGGACCCAGAGGCGCAGCACGCCGTCGACGTAGTAGTACCGCTTGCGCGTGGTGCGCAGCGCGTCTACCGCGAGCAGCCAGCCCAGGTAATCGCGGATCGCGCCCGGCGTGCGCCCGAGGCGGACGACGAGCGCGGTGAGGTTGAGCCCCTCTTCCGCGGCCACCGCGGCCAGGACGGCCTTGGACATTCCGTATCCGCGGCTGCGCAGCAGGAGGACCTCGTAGGTGTGGCGGCAGGCCTGCTCGAGACGGCCGCCCAGCGCCATCTCGTCCGCCCAGGCCGTGGCCAGCGCCATGCCCTGCTCCAGGCGGTCGAGCAGGATGCGCGCGTAGCGCGGCCATCCGAAGGAGGCGGCGGCCAGCGCGGACCCGTCCACGCGCAGGCCGCGCGTGCGGGCCTCGCCCTGGAGCTCGGCCGCGGAGAGCGGCGGCATGGCCAGCGTGGCGAGGTGGGGCCAGAGCCTGCGCGCCACCCCCGGGAACGAGGTGGCGAGCAGCGTCCCCCGCGGACGCGTGGCCAGGGCCGCGCCGAAGGGGGCATCCACCTCGCGCAGCCCCGAGAAATAGGCCAGGGAACGGATCTCGGTGGCCTCGTCGAGCACCAGCGCGATCGGCCGTCCCTCCACGGTGTCGAAGGCGGCCCAGGCGGACAGCAGGGCCTGGACGGCGCGGGCGCCTTCACGCCGGCCGCCGCGCGAGAGGTGGTCCGCCTCGCGCGCGCGCGCGGCCGCGCGTCCTTCCAGGCCGTCGGGCAGCGCGGCCAGCGCGGACTGGACGAAGCGCTCCGGGGACGTGGCCGCGGCCAGAAGGTCGAGATAGACGGGATGCCATCCTTCCGTGGTCAGCGCGTCCACCGCGGCGAGCAGCAGCGTGGTCTTGCCGGAGCCGGGCGGGCCGGTGAGCAGGAGAGGCGGGCCTTCCTGCGCCCGTTTGACCTCGGCGAGCAGCTCGGAGCGCTCGAAGGGGCCGCTCATCGCGTGCCCACCAGGGGCGTGCGCACGCCGCGTTCCCGCGCGACCTCCATCGCGCGCGGGTAGCCGGCGTCGGCATGGCGCATGACTCCCGTTCCGGGGTCCGTGGTCAGCACGCGCTGGAGGCGGGCGGCCGCGTCTGCGGTGCCGTCCGCCACCACGACCATGCCCGCATGGATGGAGTAGCCCATGCCCACGCCGCCCCCGTGATGGACGGAGACCCAGGTCGCTCCCGCGACCGCGTTGAGGAGCGCATTCAGGATCGGCCAGTCCGCCACCGCGTCCGACCCGTCGCGCATGGCCTCCGTCTCGCGGTTGGGCGAGGCCACGGAGCCCGCTGACCCGTCCCGTGCGCACGAGATCGTTGAACACCAGGCCCATCTTCGCGCGCTCGCCGTAGCCGAGCCAGCAGATGCGCGCGGGCAGGCCCTGGAAGGCGACCCGCTCGCGCGCGAGGGTGATCCAGCGCGCCAGCGCGCCGTCCTCGGGGAACGTGCGCAGCACGGCCTCGTCCGTCACCGCCAGGTCCGCGGGGTCGCCGGAGAGGACGGCCCAACGGAACGGCCCCTTGCCCTCGCAGAAGAGCGGCCGGATGTAGGCGGGCACGAAGCCGGGGAAATCGAAGGCGTTCTCGACGCCGGCCTTCTGCGCCTGCGCGCGGATGTTGTTGCCGTAGTCGAAGACGATCGCGCCGCGCCTCTGCAGTTCGAGCATGGCGCGCACGTGCTCGCCCATGGCGCGATAGGCCTCGCGCATGTAACGCGCCGGATCGTCCTTGCGCAGGGCCAGCGCGGCCTCGTAGGTCATGCCGCTGGGCACGTAGCCGCTGAGCGGGTCGTGCGCGCTCGTCTGGTCGGTGACCAGGTCCGGACGGACGTCCCGCCGCACGCATTCCGGCAGGACGTCGGCGGCATTGCCGAGCAGTCCGATGGAGAGCGGCCGGCGCGCGGCCACCGCTTCGCGCGCGCGGGCGAGCGCCTCGTCGAGGTGATCCGCGCTGACGTCGAGGTACCTCGTCTCCAGGCGCCTTTCGATGCGCGTGCGGTCGACCTCGACGGCGATGATCACGCCCTCGTTCATGGTGGCGGCCAGCGGCTGGGCGCCACCCATCCCGCCCAGCCCCGCGGTGAGGACGAGCCGGCCCGCGAGGCTCCCGCCGAAGTGCTGCCGCGCCGCCTCCGCGAACGTCTCGTACGTGCCCTGGAGGATGCCCTGCGTCCCGATGTAGATCCAGGACCCCGCCGTCATCTGGCCGTACATCATCAGGCCCTTTCGGTCCAGCTCGTAGAAGTGCTCCCAGGTGGCCCAGGCCGGCACCAGCATGGAGTTCGAGATGAGCACGCGCGGGGCGTCGGCGTGCGTGCGGAACACGCCCACCGGCTTGCCGGACTGCACGAGGAGCGTCTCCTCGTTGCCCAGCTCGCGCAGGCAGCGGACGATGGCGTCGAAGCATTCCCAGTTGCGCGCGGCCTTGCCGATGCCGCCGTAGACGACGAGGTCCTCCGGCCGCTCCGCGACTTCGGGGTCGAGGTTGTTCATCAGCATGCGGAGGGCGGCTTCCTGCTGCCAGGACTTGCAGGAGATCGCGGTGCCGCGGGGCGCGCGAACGGTACGGCCGGCCATGGTCGGAACTCTATCCCATTCGACCGGTCACGGGATCCGAGCAGGATCGAGGACGACGTGCTTGATCCGCTTGCGCTGCCAGGTGTAGGTGACGTGGACGAGCCCGTCGCGAGACTGGATCGCGGCGGGGTACGAGTACTCACCGGGCGCATCCTCCAGGACGACCGCGCGCCGCCACGCCTTCCCGTCCGGCGACACCGCGACCTCGAGCTTGTCGCGTCCCTGCGCGGTCGGGTTGTACACGAGCAGGAACCGGCCGTCCCGCAGCCGCAGAGCGTCGATCCCGGCGCTGGGGTTC
>QHVP01000554.1:3773-6033 GCA_003222295.1 Acidobacteriota bacterium
GCTCCATGTGCACGACCCAGCCTGCGTGCTCGGTGCTCGACCCGGCCAGGATCTCGCCGGTGGGCAGCTCCACCGGCTTCGCGCGGATCGGTCCCAGGATCCCGGGCGGAAGCTTGACCGCGGCCGACCACGTCCGCCCGCTGTCGACGGAGGTCCGCACCTCGCCCCACCACGCGCGCGGGGTGGGGCCGACCTTGTAGAAGAGGAGCAACGGACCGTGCGAGGGCAGGAAGAGGACCGGGTTCCAGCACGGGTAGCGCGTGCCGTCCGGCTGCGCGCCGTCTGCCACCTGCACCGGCGGCGACCAGCTCGCTCCGCCTTTTCGCGACACCCAGATCGCGACGTCGGGACGCCCTTCGCCCGTGCCCCCGAACCAGGCGGCGACCAGCCCGTCGCGAGTCTCCACGATCGTCGAAGCGTGGGCGGAAGGAAACGGGGCGCGCTCGTAGAGGAACTCGGACAGGACGATCGCCGCCAGGGCGTGGGCCAGCAGCACTACATCAGGTAGCGCTGGGAGTCGGTCGAGTGATCCTTCTCGAGGTCGTAGGGCGTGGCCTTCCCGCCCTGGATCACCTTCAGCTTGCCGCGGCTGCGCGGGGGGGCCGGCGCCGACCGCCGCACCCACATCCGCTCGACCCAGCCGATGGCCAGGATGGCGACGGCAGTGAAGCCGAGGTACCACGGCCAGGAGCGGACTTGGAGGGCGAACCCGCACAGGCCAGCCGCCAGGACCGCGGCGACGAGGAGGGCTCCTCCGGGCATCCAGGAGCGGCGGGTGGGAACTGGGCTCATGGGACCGGACCCTCCTCTACTCCAGGGTACCGCAGACCGAGGCGGCATCGTGGGCGAGTGTGCCTTCGCTCACGACGGCGGCGACGGCTTCGATCTCGGGGGAGAGAACCCGGTCCGTGTCGTAGGCGGGGACGGTGCCGCGGACGCGTGCGTAGGCGGCACGCAGGGCGGGCGAGGTCTCGAGAGGCCTCAGGAACTCGAGAGCCTGACAGGCGGCGATGGCCTCGATGGCGAGGATGCGCCGCGTGTTGGCCACCGCGCGCACGGCCTTGGCCGCCGCGGTCACGCCCATGGAGACGTGGTCTTCCTTGTTCGCGGAAGTGGGGATCGAGTCCACGCTCGCGGGATGGGCGAGCACCTTGTTCTCGGAGGCCAGGGCGGCGGCGGTGACGTGCGCGATCATGAGCCCGGATTGAATCCCGCCCTCGGGCGTGAGGAAGGCGGGCAGGCCGGACAGCGCGGGGTTGATCAGACGCTCCGTCCGCCGCTCGCTGATGGCGCCCAGCTCCGCCACCGCGATGGCGAGCAGGTCGGCCGCCATCGCGACCGGCTCGCCGTGGAAATTCCCGCCGGAGAGCAGCTCGCCCGATTCCGCGAAGACCATCGGGTTGTCGGTGGCGGCGTTGATCTCGATGGTGAGGGTCCGGGTGACGAACTCCAGGGCGTCGCGCACGGCGCCGTGCACCTGCGGCATGCAGCGCAGCGTATAGGCGTCCTGGACCTTGCCGCAGTCGCGGTGGGACTCGCGAATGGGGCTGCCCGCGAGCAGCTTGCGCAGGTTGCGCGCGGAGGCGGCCTGACCGGGATGCGGCCGGGCGGCGTGGATGCGCGGATCGAAGGCCACGTCCGTGCCCTTGAGCGCGTCGAGGGTGAGCGCACCCGTCACGTCGGCGGTGCGCGCCAGGCGCCAGGCTTCGGCCAGGGCCAGGCCCGCCATCGCGGTCATGAGCTGCGTTCCGTTGATGAGGGCCAGCCCCTCCTTGGCCTCGAGCACCACCGGGCGCAGGCCCACCGCGGCGAGGGCCTCCGCGCTGGGCCGCGCCCTTTCTTCGTGAGTGCATTGACCCTCGCCGACCAAGGCCAGCGCGAGGTGGGCGAGAGGAGCGAGATCGCCGCTCGCGCCCACGCTGCCTTCCCTTGGCCAGCACGTTCGCCCGCAGCAGCATGAGCGCCCGCGTCTGGGGTTGCGTGAGGGGATCGCCCACTCCGGCCGCATGCGAGCGCACCAGGTTGAGCTGGAGCTCGCGCAGCCGCGCGGCCGGGATCACCACGTCCGCGAAATTGCCGAAGCCGGTGGTGACGCCGTAGACCACCGCCTGCTGGGCCACCGCGTCGTCCACCACGCGGCGTGCGCGAGTGACCGCGTCACGGGCGCCCGGGGCAACGGCCACCTCCCGCGGCGTTCGCGCGACCGTCTCGAGGTCTTCGAGGGTGAGGCTGCCGCCGTCGATCAGGAGGGGCGGGGACA
>QHVP01000555.1 GCA_003222295.1 Acidobacteriota bacterium
GAAGGAACGCTCCTCCGCCCTCTTCCATCGCCTGGGTGAAGCGGAAGCGAGCGTTCATGGGATCGACGTCGAGGACGTGACGTTCCACGAAGTCGGCGCCGTCGATTCGATCGTCGACGTCGTGGGCGCGGTCATCGGGCTGGGCTGGCTGGACGTCGATCGCTTCCTTGCGTCGCCTCTCAACGTCGGCTCCGGGACGGTCAAGATCGCCCACGGCGAGTACCCGGTGCCGCCGCCGGCCACGCTGCAGCTCGTCGCCGGCGTGCCCGTCTACGGCAACGGGCGCGGCGAGCTGCTCACCCCGACGGGCGCTCTTCTCGTCACCGCCCACGCCACCGGTTACGGGCCGCTGCCGGCCCTGAGACCGGAAGGGGTCGGTTACGGCGCGGGCAACCGGAACACCCCGGAGCGGCCCAACGTGCTGAGGCTGATCGTCGGCGAGGAAATCGCCGGGGCCGGAGAAGGACACCGGGTCATGGTCATCGAGGCGGAGATGGACGACATGTCGCCGCAGCTCTTCGGCCCGCTGCTGGACCGGCTGCTGGCCGCGGGCGCCCTCGACGCGTTCTATACGCCGGTGCAGATGAAGAAGGGCCGGCCCGGTGTCCTGCTGACCGTCATCGCGGAGCGGGAGCGCCGAACCGCCCTCGAAGAGCTGCTGTTCGCGGAGACCACCACCCTCGGCGTGCGGTGGCAGGAATGGGACCGCACGGTCCTCGAACGCGAGGCCGTCGCGGTCGAGACCGAGTTCGGGGCGATCGCGGTGAAGATCGCGCGCAGGCAGGGCCGCATCTACAACGTGCAGCCGGAGTTCGACGACTGCCTGGCCCGCGCCCGCGTGGCGGGAAGGCCGGTGAAGGAGGTCTGGGCGGCCGCGCTCTCGGCCTACCATGCGGTGAAGCGGAAATGATCTGGGAGAGGGATAAGGTGGGGGGGTCGATGAAGAGCAAGACCACCTTCCACAGCACGCCGATCTATTACGTGAACGATGTCCCGCACCCGGGCCACGCCTACACGACGGTGGCCGCGGACACGCTGGCCCGCGCGCGGCGGCTGCGCGGGTGGGACATCTTCTTCCTCACCGGCACCGACGAGCACGGCCAGAACATCGAGCGCACGGCCCGCGAGAAGGGCATGGACACCCAGGCCTACTGCGACATGATCGCGGCGCGGTTCAAGCAGCTCTGGGACAAGCTCGGCATCACCTACGACCGGTTCATCCGCACCACGGACGAGATCCACAAGCGCGGCGTCCTCGCCCTGTGGAGCAAGCTCAAGGAGGCGCGGACCCCGCAGGGTCCGGCCGTGTACCGCTCGACGTACTCGGGCTTCTACTGCCCGCGCTGCGAGGCCTTCAAGGACGACGACGAGCTCAAGGAGCCCGGCCATCTCTGCGCGATCCACGAGCTCCCGTGCGAGTGGACGGAGGAGGAGAACTACTTCTTCCGCCTGTCCGCGTACGCGTCATGGCTCGAGGAGCAGATCCGCTCCGAGGCGCTGCTCATCGAGCCGGGGGGACGGCGCAACGAGGTGCTGGCGGTGATCCGGCAGGGCCTCAAGGATGTCAGCGTCAGCCGCGCGCGCGTGAAGTGGGGGATCCCGGTGCCGGAAGAGCCCTCCCACGTCTTCTACGTGTGGATGGACGCCCTGGCCAACTACATCACGGCCCTCGGCTTCGCGGACCACGCCCCCGAGTACGTGAAGTACTGGGAGAAGGCGGACGAGCGGATGCACTTCGTGGGCAAGGAGATCATCCGCTTCCACTGCATCGTCTGGCCCGCCATGCTGCACGCCGCCGGCGTGCCCGTGCCCACGCGCGTCTTCGCGCACGGCTGGCTCACCCGCGACGGCCGCAAGCTCAGCAAGACGACGGGCAACACCATCGACCCCGACGCGCTCATCGCGCAATACGGCGTGGACGCCTTCCGCTACTTCTTCCTGCGCGAGGGCTCATTCGGCCAGGACTGGGACTTCACCGACGGCGCGATGGTGAAGCGCTACAACAGCGACCTGGCCAACGACCTCGGCAACCTCGTGTCGCGGGCGGTCACGATGGCGGCCCGCTTCGGCGACGGCAAGGTCCCCATGCGCCCGGTCTCCCTCGACGCCAGCAACCAGGGCCTGGAAGCGCGCTTCCAGTCCGGCAAGATGGACTACGAGGACTGCGGGCCGGCCCTCGTGGAATCGGTGTTCGCCCGGTACGAAGCCCTCGACTACGCGGGCGCCCTCGCCCTCGTCTGGAGCTGGATCGGGCAGCTCAACCAGAGGATCGTGGCGGAGGCGCCCTGGGAGGCGGTGAAGGACCCGGAGCGCCGCACCGAGATCCACGCGTTCCTGTACCGCCTGCTGGAGGCCATTCGCCTGATCGGCGCCTTGCTGTGGCCGGTGATGCCGCAGGCGTCGCGCCGCATCTTCGTGATGCTCGGCCTTCCCGACGCG
>QHVP01000002.1 GCA_003222295.1 Acidobacteriota bacterium
GACGACCTGCGCGACGGGACGCCCCTCGTCGGCCATGCCCAGGGTGAAGCGGTGCTGCTCGTGCGGCGGGGCGAGGAGGTCTTCGCCACCGGCGCGACCTGCACGCACTACGGCGGCCCGCTGGGCGACGGGCTCGTGGTCGGGGATACGGTGCGCTGTCCGTGGCATCACGCGCGGCTGAGCCTTCGCACCGGCGAAGCCGTCGGCGCCCCTGCCCTGAACCCGATCCCCTGCTGGGACGTGCGGCGCACGAACGGCCGTGTGCGCGTCGGCTCCAAGCGAGAGGTGGCGGCCCCGGCGCGCGTGCCGGCCCGGACGCCCAGCGCGGCCGTGATCGTGGGCGGTGGTCCCGCCGGCGCCGCCGGCGCGGAGGCCCTGCGGCGCTCCGGATATGCCGGTCCCGTCACGCTCGTGGCGCCCGAGGCGCCCGGCCCGGTGGACCGCCCGAACCTGTCCAAGGACTACCTGGCCGGCAAGGCGCCGGAGGAGTGGATCCCCCTCCGCACGGCGGAGTTCTACGCCGAGCAGGACATCGCCCTCGTCGCCAGCGATCCCGCCGCGCGCCTCGATCCCGCCGGCCACACCGTCACCCTCGAGAGTGGACGAACCCTCGCCTATGGCGCCCTCCTGCTGGCCACCGGCGCCGAGCCGCGGCGGCTCGCCGCCCCCGGGGCGGATCGTCCGCACGTGCACGTCCTGCGCACGCTCGCGCAGAGCCGGGCCATCATCGAGGGGGCGTCGCGCACGCGGCACGCGGTGATCGTGGGCGCGAGCTTCATCGGCCTGGAAGCGGCGGCCGCGCTCCGCGAGCGCGGGCTGGAGGTGGACGTGGTCGGGCCGGAGCCCGTGCCCCTCGCGCGTGTGCTCGGCGAGGACATCGGCCGCGCGGTGCGGCGCATCCACGAGGAGCACGGCGTGCGCTTCCACCTCGGCCAGACCGTGCGGGAGATCCGCGACGATGCGGTCGAGCTTTCGGACGGGACGAAGCTGCAGGCCGGGCTGGTGGTCGTGGGCGTGGGCGTCACCCCGCGCACGAGCCTGGCCGAGAGCGCCGGCCTCGAGGTCGACAACGGCATCCTCGTGGACGAGCATCTGCGCACGAGCGCGCCCGACGTCTACGCCGCCGGCGACGTGGCGCGCGTCCCCGACCCGCGCAGCGGCGAGCGGGTGCGCATCGAGCACTTCGTGGTCGCGGAGCGGCAGGGACAGGCGGCGGCGCGCGCGATGCTGGGCCTGGGCTCCCCCTATCGCGACATCCCCTTCTTCTGGAGCCAGCACTACGACGTGAGCCTGTCCTACGTCGGTCACGCCGCGGCCTGGGACCGGATCGAGACGCGGGGCAGCGTGGCCGGCCGGGATTTCGCCGCGTTCTACGTCCGACAGGAGCGCGTGCTGGCGGTGGTGACGCTGGGCCGGGACCTCCTCGGACTGCAGGTCGAGGCGGCCATGGAAGCAGGTGACGAGGCCGCGCTCACCGCGCTCCTGGGCGCGCCGTGACCCAGGTGACCTCCCGGGCGACGGCGGCCTGATCGTCGCGGCGACGGCGTATACTCCGCGCGGCGGACGAAGAGCCCGATGGCGCGAGGCGGTTGGACGCACGGTCCGGTCGGCGGAGGCGAGGACGGACCTCCGCTTCGGATGCTCCCGGTTCCGCCGCGCCCGACCCTGGGGCAGGCGCGGACGATCCTGGCCGTCCTCGTCGTCCTCGTCTTCCTCTTCACAAGCTACTACCAGGTCGAGCCGGACGAGGTCGGGGTCGTCCAGCGCTTCGGCCGCTTCGTCGGGACCTCGGGGCCCGGACCGCACCTGAAGATCCCCTTCGGCGTGGATTCCGTGACCAAGGTCCCCGTGCAGCGCACGCTGAAGCTGGAGTTCGGGTTCCGCACGGTGCGCGCGGCCATCAAGTCCGAGTTCGCGCCCCCCACCCCGGAGACGTCCGCGGAGTCCGCGATGCTCACCGGCGACCTCAACGTCGCCGTCGTGGAGTGGGTGGTCCAGTACAAGATCACGGACCCCAAGAAGTACCTCTTCGACGTCCGCGAGCCCACCGCCACCTTCCGCGACATGTCGGAAGCGGTGATGCGCCAGGTGGTCGGTGACCACAGCGTGGACGAGGTGATCACGATCGGCCGGGAGACGATCGCCCTCGAAGCCAAGCAGCAGCTCCAGGACCTGTATCCAGGAGAAGGAGCGCGCGATCAACGACGCCTGGGCGGACTACAACAAGTCCGTGCCCCGGGCCAAGGGCGAGGCGGAGCAGGCCATCCGGTCCGCGGAGGGCTACGCGCTCGAGCGCGTGAACAAGGCGCAGGGAGACGCTTCGCGCTTCGAGGCGCTCTACGAGGAGTACCGCAAGGCGGCGGCGGTGACGCGCAAGCGGATCTACTTCGAGACGCTGGCCCAGGTCCTGCCCAAGGTCGGCCGCAAGCTCATCGTGGACGAGAAGGCGAGGGGCATCCTTCCCCTCCTCCAGCTCGAGGGCGACCGCAAGGAGCCAAGGCCGTGAGCCGCCCCACCGTGGTCCTCGCCGCCGCCGCCGCCGTCCTGCTCCTCGCCTTGTCCCTGTACACCGTCTCCGAGACCGAGCAGGCCATCCTCACCCAGTTCGGCGAGCCGGTGGGCGGCCCCGTCACCGCCGCCGGCCTCCACTTCCGCGTCCCCCTCGTGCGGCTCGTCCACCGCTTCGACAAGCGATGGCTGGAGTTCGAGGGATCGCCCAACCAGATCCCGACCAAGGACAAGAAGTACATCTGGGTGGAGACCTACGCGCGCTGGCGCATCGTCGACCCCCTGAAGTTCTACCAGAACGTCGGCGACGAGCGCGGCGCGCAGAGCCGGCTCGACGACATCATCGACGGGCAGACGCGCAACGCCGTCGCCTCCTTCGACCTCATCGAGATCGTGCGCTCGACCGGCCGCGAGTTCCAGGTCACGGAGGACCTGGCCGGCATCGGCTCCGCGGAGGCCATGGCCCCCGTGCGCAGCGGCCGCAGCGCCATCGCGAAGATCGTGCTCGACAAGGCGGCGCAGATCACGCCGTCCTTCGGGATCGAGGTCGAGGACGTGCGCTTCCTGCGCATCAACTACATCGACTCCGTCCAGCAGAAGGTGTTCGAGCGGATGACCTCCGAGCGCAAGCGCATCGCGGAGCGGAGCCGCTCGGAAGGACAGGGCAAGGCGGCGGAGATCCGCGGGCAGAAGGAGCGCGACGTGCTCGCGGCCAGCTCCGAGGGCTACAAGAAGGCGCAGGAGAAGAAGGGCACTGCCGACGCCACCTCCACCGCCATCTACGCCCGCGCCTACGGTCGGGACCCCGAGCTGTACCAGTTCATGAAGAGCATGGAGACCCTCCAGTCGAGCCTCGACGAGAAATCCTGGCTCCTCCTCTCCACCGACTCGGAGCTGCTCAAGTACCTCAAGGATTCGGGAGGGCGCTAGGAACGCAGGGCAGACTGGCTCTCGACCTCCGTTCGTTCGGACCGGATCACTATTGCGCGCAATGCGGTCCCATGGGTAGAATCCGTGTAGATTCGCGCGCACTGCGCGCGTACTGTTCCCTTACGGCGACCGGTCATCGGTTCCTTCGTGACCGTCCTCCATTGCCGGCGCCCTGACGTACGCGTCCATGCGCGCCTGACCATCCATGCCATCCGATCTGCCGACGCTCGATCCCGACGTCCTCGCGCAGGTCGTTGGCGCCCTGGTGGTGATGACGCCGGAGGGCGAGATCGTGTCCTGGGATCGCGGCGCCGAGATCCTGTTCGGGTTCTCGCCCGCAGAGGCGCTGCGCCGGTCGATCTTCGACCTGGTCATTCCTCCGGATCGGGCGGCCGAGACCCGGGAGCAGATCCAGAAGGCCCTCGCCATCGGCGCCGCCGTCTACGAGTCGGAGCGCTCGAGGAAGGACGGTTCCTCCCTGCCCGTCGCGGTGACGCTGAGACCCGTAAAGGGCGAGGATGGCCGGACCCTGATCGCGAAGAACGATCGCGACAACTCGATCATCCGGGAGCTCTCCAAGGTGCTGGCCCAGCCCGCCGACGTGCCGGAGCTTCTGGGGGACGTTCTCGTTCATTGCCTGGATGCGGCCGGACTGTCCACGGGCCTTCTCTACATGGCGGACGCGGACGGTCGACACCGCCTTCAGGCGCAGTTCGGAATACGCGCGGACCGCAAAGGCGACGCCGAGGCCGTCTTCGGCCACGCGCAGCTCATGCGCCGGATCCTCGAGTCGGGGAAGCCTGTCGCCATCTCTTCCCGAACGCCGGACGGCGACGCGGCGGCCCGGGACTTCCTCGCGCGCATGGGCCATTCGTACGTGCTCATCCTCCCCTTCGTGGTCCTCGGCGAGACCTTCGGCGAGCTCGTACTGGCTTCCGACAGCCACGACCTCTCCGATGAGAGCTGGATCGCCT
>QHVP01000558.1 GCA_003222295.1 Acidobacteriota bacterium
TAAAGCAGCAAGGCGCCGGATTCACTCCGGCGCCTTGCGAGGGGGGCGGTAGCGCGAAGCGCGTAGGGGGGTGCATCCCTACTGACGAGGCGCACCCCCTGCATTACTAGAATATCAGCTTGATCCCGAACTGAGCCTGTCGCGCATCGCGTGTCGCGGTGGACTGGCCGAACGTGTTGGGGACGGTGGCATTCGTGATCCGCGTGGCCGTCGCCGGGTCGCCGGTGTCGTAGGTGATGCTGGACGGGTTGTAGTTGATGTTGAGCTGGTTGCTCAGGAAGTTGACGTGATTGAGGATGTTGAACACCTCGAACCGGAGCTGGGCCTTCACGCTCTTGCTGATCTTGACGTTCTTGTAGAGCGAGAGGTCCACCTGCTGGAGGCCCGGGCCTTCGCAGATGCCGGGTCCGGCGTCGCCGACCGTGCCCAGCTTGAAGCCGTTCAAGGTAAAGGCGGCCGGATTGAGGATCTCGGCCCGCCGTTGAGCCCGTTGGGGCCGCCGGTGGTGTAGACGGCGATCGCCTGGCCCGAGGCGGCGGCCACGATCGCCGCCACCTCCCAGTCGCCGAACACGTTCCGCACGAAGCCCGCCTTGTTCTCGAGGCTCGGCAGGGCGAGCACGAGGCTCGCGTTGAAGATGTGCCGGCGGTCGGTCTTGGTCGGCCCGTAGTCGAGCTGGCGGTTTCCCAGGTCGGTGATGCTGTTGTCGTTGTTGATGCCGCCGCTGTCGTCCAGGGGAATAGTGCCCAGAGACTTCGACCACGTGTAGGACGACTGGAACTGTGAGCCGCGCCCGAACCGGCTCACGAGCTGGGTCTGCAGCGAGTGGTAGCTCGTGGTTCCGTCGTGGCCCCAGATGGTGATCCGGTTGTTGCCGAAGATCCCGTAGGGGCGGACGGCGGCCGCGAGACCACTGTCACCGCCCGCTCTCAGGAAGTCCAAGCGGTCGTTCACGCCGTTGTGGTTGATGTCCGCGTCCCCCACCTGGTTGACGTCGTAGAAGAGGAGCTGGTCCTTGCCCTTGCTGCCGACATAGCTGACCTCCAGCGTCGTGTTGCGCAGCAGCTCGTGCTGGACGCTCAGGTTCCACTGCCAGGTGTTGGGGATCACGGCATTCGGATCGCGTCCGCTTGAGGGCGCGCCGGAGCTGATGCCGAAGCAGCCGTCGCAGGGCTCGACGTTCGTGTCCAGCTTCCGGATGCCGCTCTGCACTCGTCCGAAGGGCGGGTTGTTCGGGAAGGAGAGGCCGCCGCTCAGGCGCTCGCGCAGGAAGAACCGTCCGAAGCCGGCGCGCAACGCGGTCTTGCCGGATCCGAAGATGTCCCAGGCAATGCCGAGGCGCGGCGCGATGGCGTCGTACTTCTGGTCCTGCAGCGAGCGGTTCGGGCCCGGCGTTCCGCCCTTGAAGCCGGCATCCTTGCAGGGGTTGGTCCCCGGAACCTCCAAGAGACCGTTGCAGGGGTCGTTGCCGAGGGCGGGGTTGAAAAGGGACGGGACGAAGCTCGTCTGCTTGTTGTCGTTCGCGTAGTAATTGAAGAGGAGGGAGTAACGCGCACCGTAGTCGAGCGTGATCCGAGGGCTGAGCTTCCAGGAGTCCTGGATGTAGACCTCGGCGTCCTGCCAGTGCGTCGGCACCTGCCGGAAGCCCGCGCTCTCGGAGAAGCCGAAGGTCATGTCCTTGAGCAGGAAGTCGGACAGGATGTTGCCGGTGTTGGCGTTCCAGCCGTTGAGCCCGGCCGAGCCCCAGAACGCGGAGTTCTGCGCCGATCCGTTCCCGTTCGAGTCTTCGTTCTTGACGTTCCGGCTGCCGAGGACGCCGGCCTTCACGAAGTGCTTGCCGAAGACGGCCGAGTAGTCGTCCTTCAGGATGAAGAGGTCCTGGTTGTTGCGGAACGGCGCTTCGTTCCAGAGCGTCTGGTAACCGCCGCCGCCCCAGAAGACCGGATGCCCGGTCTGGTCGCCGTACTGCTTGCTGCTGAGCGGGAAGACCGGGGGGATGGCGGCGAGGATCTGGCTGTTCAGGCCGGGGTTCGTCCCCCCGCGGTCGATGATGATCTTGTTGCCCGAGGGGCCAGGAACGACTTGCCCGGCTGGTCCCAGTCGGAGTCCACGGCCGGGAACGAGTCGTCGCCCCAGAGGTTGGAATTGACGTTGGGCGAATTGTTCGTCCACGAATCCTGCGTGTAGCGCAGCATGAGGCGGGTGCTGTTGGTGAGGCTCCAGTCCAGGCGCACGTTCTCCTGGCGCCAGTTGATGGGGCTGTTGAGCGAGGCCACCCAGTTGTTGCAGCTTCCGGGGCCGGGCGTGGTGTTCGGGAGCGGATAGAGCTGCAGGTACAGGGAGCCGCCGGGGCTGATCCGGTTGGCGGGGATCTTGTTGCCGGGGAACGGAGCGCCCGTCAGGGGATCGACCGGCGTCGGGTTCGTGCAGCCCGGGATGCTCGGACCGCTGAAGTCGCCCGCGCGCTCGAGGGCCGTGGGCACGAAGGCCGTGCGCACAGTGCCGCGCTTCTCGCGGTTCCACTCCTGCGACGCGAAGAAGTGCAGCTTGTCCTTGATGATGGGGCCGCCCAGAGTCCAGCCGAAGTCGTGACGGCTGAGCTGGTCCTTGGGCTGCCCGGCCTTCTCGATGAAGTAGTTCGTCGCGTTCAGGGCGTCGTTGCGGCCGAAGTAGAACCCGCTGCCATGGAACTCGTTCGTGCCGCCGCGCGTCACGATGTTGATCTGGGCGCCCGCGGCCTGGCCGAACTCGGCGCCGTAGCTGTTGCGGTGGATCTTGAACTCCTCGATGGCTTCCACCGAGGGGTAGACGAGGATGGTGCGGTTGGAGCCGACGTCGTTGTTGTTGGCTCCGTCCACCGTCCAGAGGTTGGCGGTCACGGCGGCGCCGCTGACCGAGAGGTCCGAGCCGCCGAGCAGCCCTTTGTCCTTGACGTTGAGCTGGTCGGGTGCGCTGACTCCGGGCATCAGCGTCGCGAGCTGGAGGAAGTTGCGCCCGTTGAGGGGCAGCTCGCGGACCTGCTCGCCCGTGATGAGGCCGGCCACCTCACCGCCCGTGGTGGAAACGGATACGGCCGCCGTTTCCACGTTCACGGTCTCGGTGACGTTGCCCGTGGTCAGCTGGATGTCCAGGGACCGGTTGTCCGCGACGTTCAGGAGGATCTTGCTGCGGGACTCCGCCTTGAAGCCGGGATACTCGACCTCCAGCCGATAGCTGCCGACGGGCAGGTCGCTGAAGGAGTAGATCCCCGACGAGTTGGTCGTCCCCGATCGGGAGAGGCCCGTGTCCTCGTTCTTGATGGAGACCTTGGCCCCCGAGACCACGGCATTGGTGGGATCGCTCACCACGCCGCGGATCGTGGCCGTGGAACGCTGGGCCATGGCGGGGACGGCCAGGAGAAGGACAAAGGACGCGACCAGTGAGAGCCGCTTCGTCATGCGTCGGCCTCCGGTACAGTTTGTTAAACGACTTTAGGAAAGACTGTGCCGAAGTCTAGAAGAGGTTCCGCGTTTGTCAAGAAATTCTTTTGGGCCATGCATAAGCGCTATGGCCATGCGCGGTAACACCAGCCGTTCGTGTGACCTGCGAGGATAAGAGAGACGGGCGTCCGATCGCGTTTAATATAATAGCGTTTGGGTAGACGACCGCGCAAAACCAGGGTGGCCCAGGGAGATGCGCCCGCGCGCCGGGGCATCGCTGCCGTGGTCATGGCCGCCGGCGTCCTCTTTATGGTGGTCCTGGGCGGCGCCGGCCTCTGGCTCACCCGCCGAGGGGGTTCCCGTAGTGAGGCGGGCCTCAGTGTCCTGCTCATCACCGTCGACACGCTCCGGGCCGACGCCGTCGGTGCCTATGGCAAGGCCGAAGCGGGGACGCCGTGGATGGACCGCCTCGCCGCCGCCGGCGTGCGCTTCGAAGACGCCCACGCCCACAACGTGGTGACCCTCGCCTCGCACGCGAACATCCTCTCCGGCCGCTACCCGACGGATCACGGCGTGAGGGACAACTCGGGGTTCCGCTTCCCGGCCGGGATCGAGACGCTGGCCACGCTGCTCCGGGCGCGCGGCTACGCGACCGGCGCCTTCGTGAGCGCCTTTCCGCTCGCCTCGCGCTTCGGCCTCGCCCGCGGCTTCGACGTCTACGACGACAGCTTCGTCGACGCGGAGGCCCGGCCCGCCTTTCTGGAGCAGGAACGGCGCGGCCCGGAGACGGTGGCCCTCGCGCAGCGCTGGATGGAGGCGCACGCGGACCGGCCCTTCTTCTGCTGGGTGCACATCTACGAGCCGCACGCGCCCTACGCGCCCGCCGAGCCCTTTGCGACCCGCTTCCGGAGCGCCCCCTATCAGGGCGAAGTGGCGGCGTCGGACGCCGCGCTCGGGCCACTCCTCCAACCCATGCTCGACATTACCAGCAAGGGCCGCACCCTCGTGGTACTGACCGCGGATCACGGCGAGTCGCTCGGGGAGCACGGAGAGGCGACTCACGGCATCTTCGCTTACGAGGCGACACTGCGTGTTCCCCTGATCCTCTATCAGCCGCGGCTGCTGAGGCCACGGGTC
Organism: Acidobacteriota bacterium; assembly: GCA_003222295.1. Taxonomy (GTDB): domain Bacteria; phylum Acidobacteriota; class Vicinamibacteria; order Fen-336; family Fen-336; genus AA29. Next base: position 4,557 of record QHVP01000558.1, read on the forward strand.
GAACCCTTGCCCGCCCGGCACGTCGATCTCCTGCCCACGATCCTCGATGCCCTCTCGCTGCCGCCGCCGGCGGGACTTCCCGGCCGCAGCCTTCTCACGAGGACGGCGGCGGGCGCGGAGACGACGAGCTACTTCGAGGCCCTGTCTGGGCAACTCAACCGCGGCTGGGCGCCTCTGCACGGCGTCATCCGCGATCGGGAGAAGTACATCGAGCTCCCGCTCCCCGAGCTGTACGACCTGCGGCAAGACCCGTCCGAGGTGCGCAACCGGGCCGCCGCCGAGCCGCGTCCGCTCGACGAGCTGCACGCGCTGCTCGCACCGCTGCGATCCGCGGACCGGGGAATCCGGCGGACGCCGGAGAGCGCGGAGGCGCGAGAGAGGCTGAAGGGCCTGGGCTACGTGAGCGGAGGCGGTCCCACCCGGGCGCGCTACACCGAGGCGGACGACCCCAAGCGCCTCATCGCCCTGGATGCGATGTTGCAGGACGTCGTGCGCCTCTACACGGCGGGCGACCTTCCCGCCGCCCTCGTCCGCTGCCGGGAGCTCGTCCGCCTCCGGCCACGGATGGCGATCTCGCTGCTCCACCTGGCCCACCTCGAGCGAGAGAGCGGGAACCAGGCCGCGGCGGTGGACGCGCTCCAGAAAGCCCTCGCCCTCGATCCGGACGACACGGCGACCCTCGCGCTGCTCGGCGCGTACCTCACGCAAGCCGGGCGGGAGCGCGAGGCGGTGGACCTCCTCGAGGCCAGCGCGCGAAGCGAGTCGCCCGACGTCGAGGTGCTGATCGCGCGCGGCCTCGCGCTGGCCAAGCTGGGTCGCACCGAGGAGGCGCTTCAGTCCCTGGCTCGGGCGGGCGAGGTGGACCCGTCGAACGCGATGGTCCTCGTGGACGTTGGCACCGTCCACCTGATGAGCGGCGACCGCGATCGCGCGCGCGAGGCGTTCGAGGCGGCGCTGCGGAAGAACCCGAAAGTCGCGCGGGCGCACAGCTCTCTCGCGGTCGTCCTGGCCGAGAGCGGCCGCACCGAGGAATCCCTCGCGCATTGGAAGGCGGCGATCGCGCTCGATCCCCGGGAGAGCGGCAAGCTCGTGCCCCTCGGCCTGCTCCTCGCCCGGCGCGGCCAGGCCGCCGAGTCTCGGCGCTACCTCGAGCTGTTCGTGGCCTCGGCGCCCCCGGCGGCCTACGCGCAGGACATCGAGCGCGCTCGGCGCTGGCTCAGGAATGGGTCCGAGTAGTCATTCCTATAGAATCGACTCCAGGTGCTGAGACGATCGATCGTGCCGCACGCTCTGTCCTGGGTCGCGGGCCTGCTCCTGTGCGGCGCGGCCTCGGCGGCTCAGGTCCCTTCCGACCCCGCCGCGGCTCTCGAGGCGGCCATCGCGGCGGCCGAGACCAGCCTGCGCGAGGGCGAGCTCCAGATCGCGGAAAGCCACTATCGCTCCGCCCTCCTGGAAGGTTGGCTGCTCCTGGGTGATCTCCAAGCGACGGAGGGGCAGCTGCCTCTCGCGCGCGTGTCGTACCGTCGCGCCTCGACGTCCGCGGTCGAGACGCGGCGCGCGCTTCGTTCCCTCGCCCTCGTCCACCTCCAGTCGGGCGAGCCGGCGGAAGCGGTGACGCTCCTCACCGGCGTCGTCGGCCGCAGTCCCGAGGACGTCCAGGCTCGCCGTATGCTCGCCAAGGCCTTGACCGCCGCCGGGCAGCTCGAGCAGGCCGTGCAGGTCCTCGAAGAAGCGCACGCGGCCGCACCCGACGACCTGGAGCTCGCGTTCGCGCTGGCCACCGGCTATCTCCGCCTCAAGAAGGTGGAGGCGGCCGAGCCCCTCTTCGCGCGCATCGCGAAGGAGCGGCCCATCCCGCAGACCCACGTCCTCATCGGCCGGACCTATCGCGACTTCAAGGAGTACGAGCGGGCCCGCGTCGAGCTTCAGGCCGCGTTGAAGCAGGACCCGAGCGCGCGCCGCGCGCACTACTACCTCGGCACCCTGGGCCTCATGGCGGAAGGGCCCGTTCGTCTCGAAGAGGCCATCGCGGAGTTCCGGCAGGAGCTGAAGGTCAGCCCGGCCGATCCGCTGGCCAGCCTCCGTCTGGGCATCGCGCTGCTCGAGAGCCGTCGCCCCGCGGAGGCGCTGCCTGCCCTCGACCTCGCCTCGCGCTCGGATCCGCCGGAGGCGGAGGCCTTCCACTACCTCGGCCGCGCCCAGCTCGCCCTGGACCTCACGACGCCGGCCGTCGCCTCCCTGCGACGGGCGCTCGAGCTCATCAAGGGCCCCCCCTTCGACGAGGTCCAGCGCGGGAGCATCCACTACAACCTCGCCCTGGCCCTGCGCAAGGTCGGGGCGAGTGAGGAAGCGGCGACCCACTTCGCCGCGGCCGAGCTGGCCTCCGCCCACGTCGCGGAAAGCGCGCGCGAGCGTCTCAGCCGCTACCTCAGCGACAGCCTCGAGCCCGAGCCCACGGCGGCGGTCGACCCATTTCTGGAGGTGCCGCTGGCCGGCCTGGGCGCGGCGGCGCGGTCCGCGCTCGAGCAACGCGCGACGACGGCGCTCGCCCGGGCCTACCTGAACCTCGGCGTGATGCAGGCCCAGGGGGAGCACTTCTCACGCGCCGCCGAGCACTTCGAGAGCGCGGCCGAAGTCGCGCCCGACTTCCCGAACGTCCAGTACTCGCTCGGCGTCGCCCATTTCAACGCGCGCGAGTTCGACAAGGCCACGGGACCCCTCTCGCGTGCCCTGGCCCAGAGCCCGGACGATGCGAGCCTGAGGCGCATGCTGGCCGTCTCCTGGCTCAACGTCGAGGCGTACGACAAGGCCGCGGAGCTGCTGCGGGACGACCCCGCGCGCTTCTCGGACCCGTCGCTGGAATACGCGTACGGCCTTGCCCTCGTGCGCAGCGGCCGCGCCGCGGAGGCGGAGGCGGTCTTCGCGCGCCTGCTCGCCTTGCACGGCGAGTCGGCCGAGCTCGGCGTGGTGATGGGCCAGGCCCACGCGCAACAGGGTGACTACGAGTCGGCCATCGAGACGCTGCAGGCGGCGCTCCGCCACAAGCCCGACGTGGCCGACGCCAACGCCACCCTCGGGGTCATCTACTTGAAGCAGGGAAAGCTGCCGGAGGCGGAGGCGGCCCTGCGTGCCGAGCTGCGCGGCAACCCGGGCGACCTCAGGTCGCAGCACCATCTCGCCACCGTCCTCGACCTCGAAGGCCGGACGGAGGAGGCGCTGCCCCTGCTGCGCGCGGTGCTCAAGAGCAAGCCCGACTTCGCGGACGCGCGGTATCTGCTCGGCAAGATCCTGCTCGCCGGGGGGGCGGCCGGCGAGGCCGCGGAGCACCTGGAGGCGGCCGCGCGCCTGGCTCCCGAGGACGCGAACATCCACTACCAGCTCGGGCAGGCCTACCAGAAGCTCGGACGGACGGACGAGGCCCAGCAGCAGTTCGAGATCTTCCGCCAGATCAAGGACAAGCGTCGGGGGAGCACGAGTTGACACGCCTTCTTCGCGTCCTCGCCGTCCTCCTCGTCGCCGCGCCGGTCCTGGCCCAGACCGCGGCGCCCGTCTCGCCGGCTCCCGATCTCAAGGCCATCCAGCGGCGCGCGCGCCAATACCTGGCGGAGAGCCGCGAGGACGACGCGGTGGCGGAGCTGCGCCGGGCGGCGAAGCTGGGGCCGCTCGATCGCGACCTGGCCCTCAAGCTCGCGAGCGTCGAGCAGGCGGCGGGGAATCTCTCGCTCGCGGAAAGGCAGCTCCGCTCGGCGGCCCAGCGCTTCAAATCCGTGCAGGCCCTGCTGCAGCTCGCGCGCCTCCAGTCGGGGCAGGGAGACGCGGTTGGGGCGCTGGAATCGCTCACCCGCGCGCGCGCGCTCGCGCCGAACGCGGAAGACGTGCTGAGCGCGTCCGCCCAGGTGGCATTGGCCGTCCGCGCGCCGCTGCCCGCCATCCTGGCCCTGGAGCCGCTGACGCGCATGTGCCCCACCGTGGCCCAGTACCCCTATCTCCTCGGGGTGGCCCTCCTGCAGGCCGGCGACATGCTGGGCGCGGTCGCGCCCCTGCAGCAGGCGCAGAAACTCGAGCCCAGTCGAGTGCTCACGCTCGTCGCCCTCGGGCTCGCCCTGAACGGCCGGAAGATGTACGCGGAGGCCAAGCCGGGCCTCCTCCGCGCCCTCGAGCTGGAGCCCGAGAACGTGGAGGCCACGGCCGCGCTCGCCGAAGCGGAGGACGGCCTGGGCGAGCTGCCGGAAGCGGAAGCGCACGCGGAACGCGCGCTGGCCCGGGCCAGCGGTCATGCCACCGCCAGGCGTACTACCAGCTCAGCCTCGCCTACGCACGGCTCGGCGACGAGGCCGGCGCGCAGAAGCAGGTGGAGCTCTATCAGCGGAAGCTGCGGGAGATCGACGAACAGGTGCATCGGCTGCGGACGGCGACCGGCACCTCGGACAACGGAGGAATGCGCCGGTGAAACGCGTCCTGAGCGTCCTCCTGGCCGCGCTGACCGGATCGGTCGCGGCCCCGTCTTCTACCGACGGCCCGGTGACCCTGCTCTTCCGCGACATCGGAGGCGAGGCGGGGATCACCTTCCAGCACCACTCGGCCCCGGAGAAGAAGTACATCGTCGAGTCCATGAGCGGCGGAGTCGCGCTCTTCGATTTCGACAACGACGGGCTCGTCGACGCCTACTTCGTGGACTCCCTGACTGTGGACACGGCGAAGGATCCGAAGGCGGCGCGCAGCGCGCTCTATCGCAACCTGGGCCACGGAAAGTTCGAGGACGTCACGGACAAGGCGGGCGTGGGACACCCGGGGTGGGGGATGGGCGTGTGCACGGCGGACGTGGACGGCGACGGGTGGGAGGACCTCTACGTCACCGCCATCGGCGGGAACCACCTCTATCGGAACAACCACGACGGCACGTTCGCCGACATCACCGAGCGGGCCGGCGTCGGCGGCGGCGGTTGGTCGACCGGTTGCGGCTTCGCCGACTACGACCGGGACGGCGACCTGGACCTCTTCGTCAGCCGTTACGTGAAGCTCGATCTCGACAACCTGCCCGAGTTCGGCAAGGGGAAGACCTGCGAGCATCGCGGCATCAAGGTGCAGTGCGGCCCCCGCGGCCTGCCCGGCATGACCGATCTCCTCTTCCGCAACGACGGCAACGGCCACTTCACGGAGGTGAGCGAGGCGGCGGGGGTCTCCGACCCTCGCGGGTACTTCGGCCTCGGGATCGCCTGGTTCGACGCCAACCAGGACGGCTGGCCGGACCTGTACGTGGCCAACGACTCCACGCCCAGCTTCTTCTACGTCAACCAGAAGAACGGCACCTTCAAGGAGGCCGCGTTCCCGATGGGCGTCGCGGTGAGCGAGGACGGCGCGGAGCAGGGCGGCATGGGCCTGGCCGTCGGCGACTACGACGGCAGCGGCCGGCTCAGCCTCTTCAAGACGAACTTCGCGGAGGAGTACAACAACCTCTACCACAACGAGGGCGATCACTTCACGGACGTGTCCTTCCGCTCGCAGACGGCGCCCAGCAGCCTGCCCTACGTGGGCTGGGGGGCGGCCTTCCTCGACTACGACAACGACGGGCGGCTGGACATCCTCGCCGTCAACGGCCACGTCTATCCCCAGATGGACCAGGCGCGCCTGGGCGCCTCCGCGGGCTACCACCAGCGCAAGCTGCTGTACCACAACCGGGGCGACGGCCAGTTCGAAGAGGTGGCCGCGCGGTACGGGTCCGTCCTCACCGACGAGCGCGTCAGCCGGGGGATGGCCGTGGGGGACCTCGACAACGACGGCCGGCTCGACGTCGTGATCAACGACCTCGACGGCCGGCCCCAGGTCCTGCACAACGAGCTGGCCGATCGCGGCCACTGGCTGATCGTGAAGCTCAAGGGCAAGGCCCCGAACACCGACGCCATCGGGGCGCTCGTCACGGTGAAGGCGGCGACGCGCAGCCAGATGCGTCTGGTCCAGAGCGGGACCAGCTACCTGTCGCAGGAGGACATGCGGCGCCATTTCGGGCTTGGCGCGCAGCTGGAAGCGGATTCGGTCGAGGTGCTATGGCCGGACGGGACGACGAGCCATGTCGAGAAGGTGAAGGCCGACCAGATCCTCGAGATCGCGCAGGGACGTTAAGCCGGCCGGTTTCGTCTCGAATCCACTGATGACAGACCGACCAAGCCACAGCGTCTAATCTGTTAACCGTGTCGATCGACTACCTCACACCGCGATGCGCGCTTCGCGCAGGCGCAGCCGGAGCTGGCGGCGCGCCTCGCGGGAGGCCATGAGGAGGCTGCCCCAGAGGGGCGCTTCCTTGCCCAGCGCGGAGACGACGAGGACACGACCTTGCGCACCTCGTGCACGAGCGGCTCCGCCTGCGCGAACAGCGCGCCGCCCAGGACGATGAGGGACGGATCGACCACCGCCCCCACGTTGGCCACCGCGATCCCGATCAGGCGCGCCGTCTCGTCGACGGCCTGGTGGGCGGTGCGATCGCCCTTCTGGGCGGCCTCGAACAGCTCGGCCATCCAGCGCACGGGGTCGCCGCGCCCGCCGCTCGGCCAGCGTGCGGCGAGGCCCTGCAGGCCGGCCAGGGTCTCCAGGCATCCGCGCGAGCCGAAGTCCACGGAGAGGTACTGCGGCCCCATGCACATCACCGCGATCTCGCCCGCCATGAAATGGTGCCCCCGATGCAGCTCGCCGTCGATCAGCACGCCGGCGCCGATGCCCGTGCCCACGAACAGGAACACGCACGTGACGTGGCCTCTTGCCGCCCCGCGCCAGTGCTCGCCGATCACGGCGAGGTTGACGTCGTTCTCCACGACGACGGGCGCCTCCAGCGCGCGCTCGAGGGTGTCGCGCACGGCGACGTTCGTCCAGCCGCTGAGGTTCGGGGCCAGGGTCACCACCCCCCGGTCGTAATCGACGACGCCGGGCGCGCCCACGGCGACGGCGAGGAGCTTCTCCGGCGGCGCCGCCTCGTCACGCATGAGCGCGCGCACCGCCCCCGCCATACGGGAGAGCAGCGCTTCCGGCCCGATGCCGGCCGGGGTGGGGACGATGCGATGCGCCAGGGGCTCGCCGCGGAGGTCGGCCACGGAGAGGCGCGTCCGGGTCGGGCCGAGGTCGATGCCGGCCACGAACCCGTGCCGGGCATTGAACTCCATGAAGGCGGGACGGCGGCCCCCCCGGGACGGCCCCGCGCCCAGCTCGCGCACGACGCCGCTGCGGATCAGGTGCGAGACGAGCGTGCCCACGGTGGGCGCGGAAAGGCCGGTCGCCTCGATCAGCTCCGCGCGCGTGAAGCTGTCCGGCCGGTCCATCGCCACCACCAGCACGCGGTCGAGGTTGAGGCGGCGCAGATGGCCGGAGTCGCCCCCCGAGCCGTGATGCGCGATCCCGCGGGTGCGCGAGGAGAGGCCCCCGTCGCCCCTCAGATGTGTTTCCGGTTTCACTTTGGCAGGCAGTCTAAGGAAGTGTTGACTTCTTTTGCAAGATCCAATTCACAAAATCACGCCCCGAAGGCGGCCCGGCAAACGTTGACGGAGCCGGCGCGCTGATCTAGGCTGCCCGCCCAATCCCATGGCAGACCCCTCCCCGGCGAGCCCGACCGCCCACCTGACGCGCGGCTTCGGCCTGCTCGGCGCCACCGCGCTGAACATGACGAACATGGTCGGGATCGGGCCCTTCATCACGATCCCGCTGCTCATGGCGGCCATGGGAGGGCCGCAGTCGCTCCTCGGCTGGCTCGTCGGGGCGCTGATCGTCGTCTGCGACGGCCAGGTGTGGAGCGAGCTGGGCGCCGCCCTGCCCGGATCCGGAGGCAGCTATCGGTTCCTGCGCGAGGCGTATGGCCCCCTGAAATGGGGCCAGTTCATGGCTTTCCTCTTCATCTGGTCCTTCGTGCTCAGCGGCCCCCTGGAGATCGCGTCGGGACTCATCGGCTTCAGCCAGTACGCGACGTATCTCTGGCCGGGCCTGGCCGGCGGCGGCAGCCGCTTCGTGGGCGCCGGGGTCGGCATCCTGGCCATGATCCTGCTCGCGCGGCGGATCACCTTCCTCAGCCGGCTCACGGTCACGCTCTGGCTGGGCACGGTGGCCACCCTGGCCGCCGTGCTCATCTCCGGGCTGCCGCATTTCGACGCCGCCCGCGCCTTCGACTTCCCACCGGGCGCCTTCGACTTCAACCGCGGGTTCGTCCTCGGGCTCGGGAGCGCGGCCCTGATCGCGATCTACGACTACCTCGGGTACTACGACATCTGCTACATCGGGGACGAGGTGCGGGACCCGGCGCGCGTCATCCCGCGCTCCATCCTCTACTCGATCCTCGGCTGCGCCGTCGCCTACTTCCTGCTGCACCTCACCATGCTGGGCGTGCTG
>QHVP01000557.1:0-1054 GCA_003222295.1 Acidobacteriota bacterium
GGTCGCGATGAGGCACGCTGAGCCCCGGGTCTTCGCCGACCTCGTCTCGCGCGTGGCCGTGCTCGCGCTGCTCCTGGCCTGCCTGGGGATCTACGGCACGCTCGCGTACTCGGTGGTGCGCCGTGGGGCGGAGATCGGAGTGCGGATGGCGCTGGGCGCGGATCGCCCGCGCGTCGTCCGGATGGTCCTGCGAGAGTCGCTCGTACCGGTGCTGGCCGGGCTCGCCGCCGGACTCGTGGTCGCCGTCGCCGGTAGCCGGGTATTGACCGCGATGCTGTTCGGCGTCGAGCCGAACGACCCGCGCACGCTCCTCGCCTCCGCCCTGCTTCTCCTGACGACCGCCCTTCTCGCCGCCTGGCTGCCGTCGCGGCGGGCCTCGCGGGTCGAGCCGGTGTCCGCGCTCCGCTGCGAGTGAGGCCGGCGCGAGTCTACTTCGTGCCCGTCGAAGCGCCCGCCATCGCGCGGCCAGCGTGCCGCCCTTCCGCGATCTCCTCGATCAGGCCGTTGTCCACCACGACCTCCTGATCCACCCAGCTTGCGCCCGCGTTCTTGAGGTCGGTCTGGATGGTCTCGTAGGATGTGACCTTGCGGCCCTTGACCACGCCGGTGTCGATCAGCGTCCAGGGTCCGTGGCAGATCGCGCCGACGGGCTTGCCCTCCTCGAAGAACGACCGTACGAACTGCTGGACCTTGGGATCGCGCCGCAGCTTGTCCGGGTTCATGACGCCGCCGGGGAGGACGAGCGCGTCGTAGTGCTGCGGGTCCGCCTGGTCGAGGGTGGCGTCGACCGCGAACGAATCGCCCCACTCCGTGTGCTTCCAGCCCTTGATGGCACCGGCCTTGGGCGACACGATGTGGGCCGTCGCTCCCGCCTCCTCCAGGGCCTTGAGCGGCTCCGCCAGCTCTGATTGCTCGAAGCCGTCCGTGGCCAGGATCGCGACTCTCTTTCCCTTCAGGCTCGTTTGCATGGGTTCCTCCGGCGCCCGCGGATGTCCGCGCGGGTCCAGGGCAAGACCTGCAAGCACCGTTCCGGCCTGGGCACCGGATATGCCTC
>QHVP01000557.1:1099-3661 GCA_003222295.1 Acidobacteriota bacterium
CCGCCGTTCACGCAGCACGGTGTGCCCCCGAGCCGATGACCTCCGGCAGGGTCAGACCTCTCCGGCGGAAGGCACATGATCGAGAGTCAAGAACTGGCCGATCGCCCCGAAGACGATCTCCGGCGCCTCGATCCATGGGCCATGGCCGGCTCCCCTAACCTGTACTAGGCGCGCGTTCGGCAAGAGCGACACCCAATCCCTGCCGCCGCCGTAGGGCGCGCTCCGATCCTTCGTGCCATGGAGCGTCAGGACTGCGCGCGTCACCGGTGCGAGCGCCTCTCGCGAAAGGGACAGGGACTGGATCGAGGGAATGATTTCCTCCGTCCAGTACTTCATGAAGTTCCGCTCGTTCTGGAGGTCGCAACGGTCCCAGCGGACCCTGTCGGCGTCCTTCGGATCGGTCACGTACAAGACGCGTAGGATCGACCAGAACTTTCGGCAGAACGCCTCCGGATCGTACGAGGCCCGTTCCTTCTGGAGCTCGCCGAGCTTGGCGAAGATATCGCGGAGCATCGGGTCGGTGTTCGTGAGGTCCGCCGGGTAGGACTTGCCGTAGTGCGGCCCCATCGGCGCGATCTGAACGATCCGATCGACGTGCGCCGGGTACCTCATCGCGTACAGGATCACCATCAGGCCCATGTACGAGTGGCCGATGAGGGCGAGGCGGTCCAGGCCGAAGTGCCGCCGCACGGCATCGAGATCGTCCACGTCGTTGTGGATGCCGCGCTGGAGAAGGGCCGGATCGGTCACGGTCTCGGACCGCCCGCGGTTCCTCACGTCGTAGAAGACGAGCGTCCGGCCCGGCGCGAGGCAGGAGAAATCCTCGAGCAGGTGTAACCCGTTCGGCAGGACCACGACCTGCTGGCCTGAGCCCACGGTCTGGAACCAGAGGCGAAGGCCATCGTCCGTCGTGACGTAACCCTCGGCGGGAAGCACAGAGTCACCTCCAAGCGAACTCGTCCTAGAACGAGTTGAGCGCGCCGCCATCAACCCGTTCCGGAACGGGTAACGGAAAGCAAAAGAAAGCGGCCGCAGGGGCGCTGCGGCCGCGGAACGGGATCGGATTGAACTAAAGACTTAGATACGCGAACCCTCGAGGAACGCCTTCAGCTTGCGCGACCGCGACGGGTGGCGCAGCTTGCGCAGCGCCTTGGCTTCGATCTGACGGATGCGCTCGCGGGTGACCGCGAACGACTGGCCCACCTCTTCCAGCGTGTGCTCGGACCCGTCGCCCAGGCCGAAGCGCATCTTGATGACCTTCTCCTCGCGCGGAGTCAGGGTCTTGAGGAGCGCTTCCGTCTGCTCCTTCAGGTTGATGTTGATCACGGCCTCCGACGGCGAGACCACGTTGCGATCCTCGATGAAGTCGCCCAGATGCGAATCCTCTTCCTCGCCGATGGGCGTCTCCAGCGAGATCGGCTCCTGCGCGATCTTGAGGACCTTGCGGACCTTCGAGACCGGGATGTCCATGCGCTTCGCGATCTCCTCCGACGACGGCTCGCGAGCTTGTTGATCGTCTCGATCATGTGGACCGGGATGCGGATGGTGCGGGCCTGGTCCGCGATGGCGCGCGTGATGGCCTGGCGGATCCACCACGTCGCGTAGGTCGAGAACTTGTAGCCGCGCTTGTACTCGAACTTGTCCACCGCCTTCATGAGGCCGATGTTGCCTTCCTGGATGAGGTCCAGGAACTGCAGGCCGCGATTCGTGTACTTCTTCGCGATGGACACGACCAGGCGGAGGTTCGCTTCCACCAGCTCCTTCTTGGCCGCTTCCGCGCGGATCTCGCCCTCCACGACCGTGCGCAGCTCGCGCTTGAGCTCGTCCGTGGGCGCGTCGAAGTCGTCGGAGATCGAGCGCAGCCCTTCGCGCTGGTCGCGGATCTGCTTGCGCAGGATCGCGCGGTTGTCTTCCGACTTCGAGGCCTTGACCTTCACCTCGATCTTGTCGATGGTGCGCTCGGCCTCGCGGATGCGCTCGACGGACTCGCGCAGGCGCTCGACCAGCCGGCGCTTGACCGGCTCCGCGAACTCGATGCGCTGGATGGACAGCGACATGCGGACGCGCAGGCGGGCCAGCTTCCACTTCGCGCGCACGTACTTCGGCTCGCGCTTGCCGATCTCGACGAACTTCTCGCGGTACTTCAGGTACTCGGCGTGGGCTTCCGCCACCGTGCTCGTGAGCTTGAGGGTCTGCTTGATCTTGGCCGCGATCTTCTCGTCCGTGACCTCTTCCTCGTTGAAGATCACGACGTCGCGCACGGTCAGCTCGCCCGCGGCCAGCCGCTCGGCCAGGCGCGCCACTTCCTGCGCGGCCATGGGCGTGCGCGTGATGACGCGCATGACGGCCTTCTTGCCGCGCTCGATGCGCTTGGCGATCTCGACCTCGCCCTCACGCGTCAGGAGGGGCACGGTGCCCATCTCGCGGAGGTACATGCGCACGGGGTCGTTGGTCTTGTCGAGGGTCCCCGGGGTCAGGTCGAGCTCGGCGCCCTCCTCGCCTTCCTTCGCTTCGCGGAACTTCTGCTCGGAATCGACGACTTCGATGCCCATCTGGCCGAAC
>QHVP01000556.1 GCA_003222295.1 Acidobacteriota bacterium
CGCGCGGGAGACCTACGCCTCGCCCGCCCTCCACTTCGTGCACGGCGACGGCGGCGACCCGGAGCTCCTGGCCGGCCTGGCCGGGCCGTTCGACGTCATGCTCCTCGTCAACGTCGTCACCCAACTGAGCGACGTGCAGGCGACCCTCGAGGCGCTCCATCCCCTGTGCCATCCGCGGACGCGCGTCGTCATCTACAGCTACAGCCGGCTGTGGCAGCCGGTGCTGCGCCTGGCCGAGATGTCGGGCCTGAAGTACGAGCAGCCTCCTGAGTCCTGGATCCCGCCGGAAGAGATCGGCAACATGCTCGCGCTCGCGGACTACGAGACGGTGCGCACCGACGAGCAGATCGTGATGCCCGCCTACGTTCCGCTCCTGTCCGACCTGCTCAACCGTTACGTCGGCCACCTGCCCGGCCTCTCCGCGTTCTCGCTGATGTACGGCATCGTCGCGCGGCCAGTGCCGCTGCGCGCGCGCGGATCCGCGGCGACGCCGACGGTCAGCGTGGTGATCCCGTGCCGGAACGAGAGCGGCCACATCCGTGAGCTGGTCTCCCGGCTGCCCGAGCTTCCGGGGGGGAGCGAGTACCTGTTCGTCGAAGGCAACTCCACGGATGACACGGAGGCGGTCCTCCGGCAGGTCCTGGCCGAGAACAAGCACCGGCCGCTGCGCCTCCTCAAGCAGCCGGGCCGCGGCAAGGGCGACGCCGTGCGCGTGGGCTTTGCCCAGGCGGGGGGCGAGGTCCTGCTCATCCTCGACTCCGACATGGGCGTCGCGCCGGAGGACGTGCCCAAGTTCGTGCGCGCCCTGGCCAGCGGCAAGGGGGAGATGATCAACGGATCGCGCCTCGTCTACCCGATCGAGGGGCGCGCCATGCGCTTCCTCAACCTGCTCGCCAACAAGGCCTTTGCGCTGCTCTTCTCGTGGCTGCTCGGCCAGCAGGTGCGCGACACGCTGTGTGGGACCAAGGCGCTCTACCGCTCCGACTATGCTCGCATCGCGGCCAACCGGTCGTTCTTCGGCGACTTCGATCCGTTCGGGGACTTCGACCTGCTGTTCGGCGCCGCGCGCCTGAACCTCCGCATCGTGGACCTGGCCGTCCGCTACCATGAACGGCAGTACGGGCAGACGAACATCTCGCGCTTCAGCCACGGGCTGCTGCTCCTCCGCATGAGCGCCTTCGCGGCGGGGAAGCTGAAGTTCCTCTGAGCGTGCCCGTCCGCGATCCGCGGGAGGGCGTGCGCCATGGGCGGGCCGGGGCAGGTATCTGGGCCGCCTCCCACCCCGAGTGGGCGGCCCTCGCCGGGATCTCCGGTGTGGTCGCGATCCTCTTTGCCGGGCCCCTGCTGCGGGGGGAGGTCTTCTACTACCGCGACATCCATCTCCAGTGGGTGGGACAGGCCGAGGCGTTCGTGCGGAGCGTGGCCGAGGGCTCGTGGCCTCTCTGGAACCGCCGCTGGTCCTTCGGCCAGCCGCTCCTCGCGAATCCGAACAACCAACTGCTGTACCCGCTCACCTGGCTGAACCTCCTGATGCCGCCCTGGCATTACTACTCGCTCTTCGTAGTAGTGCACTTCCTCCTCGCCGGCTTCGGCTTCTTCCTGGCCGCGCGCCGGCTGGGCGCGTCGGGGTCCGCCGCATGGCTGGGCGCCGCGTGCTGGGTGGCCTCGGGTCCCTTCGTCTCCCTGGTCAACCTCTGGAACCATCTGTCCGGCGCGGCCTGGATCCCCTGGGCGATATGGGCCGCGGACTCTGCGCTGGTGTCGCCGTCGGCGCCGAGGATCCTGTGTTGGGGCGCCGTGGTGGCCGCACCCGTGCTCTGCGGCTCACCCGAGAGCGCGGTGATGGGAGCGGCGGCGACGCTTCTCGTCCTGGCGCGGCGCGCCGGCGAGGTCCCGATCCGGCGGATGGCCGTCGCGGCCATGCTGGCCCTGGCCTTTGGCGTCGCCGTCTCGGCCGCGCAATGGGTGCCGTCGGTCGAGCTCGCGGCGCGATCGATGCGATCGCAGTTCGGCACCCAGGGCGCCTTCTGGTCGATTGCGCCCGTGGGACTCTTCCAGATCCTGGTTCCGGCGCGTCTCGATCCGCTGCCGCTCCAGGGCAACCTACGCGTCGCGCTCTTCGAAGGCCGCGAGCCATTCCTGGATTCGCTGTACCTCGGCGCCACCAGCGTGCTGTTCGTGACTGCCGCCGGCTACGCTCGGAAACGGGTGGTCGCCTGTGCCGCGGTCGTGGCGGTGGGCGCGCTCACCACATCCCTGGGCCGGCACACGCCGCTGTATCGATGGGTCACGGAGCTGGTGCCCGTGACGCAATCCGTCCGTTTCCCGGCGAAGGCCCTCATCCTCTTCTCCTTTGCCTGGGCGCTCCTCGTCGCCTTCGGGTTCGATGCGCTCCGCGATCGTAAGCCTTCCCGGATCCGCGTGCCGGAGATCCTCGTCGCCGTGTGCGCAATCATCCTGGCGGCAGTGGCCGTCCTCGCGTGGCTCGGCGCCGACACGTGGGGAACGCTCGTCGTCGCGCCGAATTACACGCGCCGCGGAGTGGCGGCCTTGCTCGTTCCGGTGGCGCGGTCCCTCGGCCGCGCCGCGCTGCTCGCGATGCTATCGATCCTGGCCCTGGGACGCCCGCGGGCCTCGCCTGCTCGTCTCTCCTTCATCGGCCTCCTGGCCGTGGCCGATCTGCTGGCCGCGCACCGCGGGCAGAATCCGACAGCTCCATCGGCACTCTTCTCGATGCACCCTCCGGGCCTGCGCTATCTCGCCGGTGGCGACGGCCGCCGCGTCTACTCTTACGACTACACGAATCATGCCTCCGCCCTCGTGCATCTCGGTCACCGCGGCTACCGGATGAAGCTGATGCGCGAGGACTGGCCCGCCCCCTGGGCGGAGGCCGCCGCCCTGCGCTGGGGCTTCCACCCGTTTGTGCTTGGATACTGGGGCGTCGATGGCGCCTATCAGGTGGACGCCCTCGGCCTGTACTCCGCCGAGATGAACTGGCTCACCGCCTTCATCCGCATGCGGGAAGACAGTCCCGTCCACCTGCGTCTCCTTCAGATGGGGGCCGTCCACCGCGTCGTGTCGCTGCATCCCCAGCCGGAGCTCGCGGAGTTGGCGGTCCTGGACTCGCCGCTCCTCGAGCCCGTGCGCATCTACGCCGTGCCCGATCCCCTTCCCCGGGCCTACGCCGTGGACGGCGTCCGGGTCGCCGACGGCGAAGCGGCCGTCCGCATGACCGGCGAGGCGGAGTTCGATCTCCACCGCGAGGTGATCCTTCCTGCCGGGCCGCCCCGGCCGTCCGACCCCTCCTTCCGCTCGCAGGTACGCCTCACGGTGCTGCGCTCCGACCGCACCATCGTGGACGCGGCGCTGAGCGCGCCGGGATACGTCGTGCTGGTGGATGCCTTCGACCCGGGCTGGCGCGCCACCGTGGATGGAACGCCGGCCGCGCTTCTCCGCGCGAACGTGGCCTTCCAGGCGGTGGCCCTGCCGGCAGGGCCCCATCGGGTGGAGGTCGTCTACCGGCCGCGGTCGGTGCTCTGGGGCGCGGTCATCACGATGCTCGCCGTGGCGGCGGCCGTCGTCCTCGTCGGGCACGCGGCGCGCCGGAGTGCCTGACCCGCGCTCGGTGTGGCGCCGCAACGTGAAGCGGCCTGCGCTGGGCAGCGACGTGCCGGCGCTGGCCGGACTCTTCGCGCTGGTGCTCGCCCTCTACGGGCGGCCGCTGCTGGACGGCACCGTCTACTTCCAGCGCGACGTGCAGCTCATGTGGCTCAGCCATGCGCGGGCCTTCGTGGAGGCGCTGCGCGGGGGCGAGTGGCCGACCTGGAACCCGTGGATCGCGTTCGGCCAGCCCCTGTGGGCCGACGCGAATACGCAGGTCCTGTACCCGCCCATGCTCGCCGGCGTCGGCACCTATGCCCTTTCGCGAGCCCTCGCGTTCTCGCGCACGGCCGCATGGGTGGCGGCGGCCGTGTGGGTGTGCTCGGGACCCCTGGCCTCGCAGGTGCCGGTCTGGAACCAGCTGGCGGGCGCCGCCTGGATGCCCTGGACCGTGCTCTTCGCCCTGCGCGCGTTGCGGACGCGGCGCGTTCCTCCGCTCCTGCTCTGGGGCGGCGGCCACGCCCTGCAGATCCTGGCCGGTGCGCCGGAGGCCGCACTCATGACGCTCGCCGGCATCGGGGCCGCCGCGCTCGCGATGGTCCTCGCGGCGCGGCCAGGGATGCTGCACGCCGCCGTACGCGCGCTCGGGGCCATGGCCGCCGCGGGTGTGATCGCGCAGGGCCTCTCCGCGGGCCAGTGGGTCCCATCGTACGAGATGGCGCGGCGGTCGGACCGCGGCCTGCTCTCCGAGGCCATGCGCACGCAGTGGTCGGTGCACCCGGTAGCGCTGGCCCAGGCCGTGGTGCCGGTCGCCCTGCCCGACGTACCCCTCGAGCCGGCGCAACGCCGCGGCGTCTTCGAATCCACCGACTTCATGCCGTCGCTCTACCTGGGGGCCGCCGCGCTCGGCCTCGGCGCGCTCGCGCTGGCCGGGCCGCGCCGCCGGTTCGCCTTGTGGCTGCTCGGGGCCGTGGCCGCTGCGGCGGCCATCGCCCTCGGCCGCCACGCGCCCTTCGAGCGCGCGGCGACCACGCTGGTGCCGTTCCTGCGGAGTTTCCGATATCCGGTGAAGGCCATGGTCGCCGCCTCGCTTGCGGCGGCGCTGCTGTGCGGCCTCGGCCTCGACGCGTTTCGCGCGGGTGCGGCGGGACGACGGACGCTCGCGCCTCTCTTGGCCCTGGTCGCGGGCGTACTGGCGGTGGCCGTGATCCTCGGCATGGCCACCCGCGGCGGGGCCCTGCCCGCCGTCGCGGGAGGGCTTGGGGCGGCGGCGGCCCGCGCCATGCTGGCTCCGGTGGCGGTGTGCCTCTTCGTCCTGGTGGGCGTACTCCTGCTGGCCGCGCGCGCAGCCGCCTCGCCGCGGACAGCGGCGCTGATCGGCGCCCTCGTGGTCGGCGACCTCGTGGCCGCCCACGCGACCTTGAATCCCACTGCCCCCGAGGCGCTCTTCACGCAGCGCCCGCCGGCCGCGTCGCTCGTGTCCGGCGACGCGCCGCAGCGCCTCTACGTGCAGGACTACTTCTCCGGCCTCGAGGCGCCGCGGCTCCTGGGCAGGCCCGACCCGTTCGCCATCACGCGCGCCCCCGTGGGCTGGAGCGTGGCCGCCGCACGCGCGCTCGCCTTGAGGCTGTGCCTCTTCCCGCCCTCTGCGGGCGCGTGGGGTCTGCGGGGCAGCTTCGACCAGGACACCGCGGCCCTCGCGCCGGCGGCGCAGGCTCGCCTGACCAGGGCGGTGACGGAGTCGGCGGACACGCCGGAGCAGGTGGCGCTCCTGCGTGTGGGCGCCGTGCGCCACGTGCTCATCCTGCACGAGCCGCCGGACGGCCTCCTCGAGCCGGCGGCTACCGTCGATTGTCTGCTTCCCTCACCCGGCCGCCTCTTCCGGATCCCCGCGCCCATGCCGCGCGCGCACGTCGTGGGCCGCGCGTGGCCGTCGGAAGCCCTCGCGGCCCTCATCGACCCCGGCTTCGATCCCAGGCGCGAGGTGCTGCTGGCGCCGGGAGGCTCGGCGCCGCTCGCGTCGGCGGTCGGTTTCGAGGGCGCGGCCACCGTGATGTCCGAGAGCACCACTCGTGTCGCCGTGCGCGCGCAGGCAAACGCGCCAGGCTACCTCGTCCTCGCGGACGCCTACGACCCGGGCTGGATCGCGACCGTGGACGGCCAGCCGGCCGAGGTCCGGCGCGCCAACATGGCATTCCGCGCCGTGGCCGTCACCGCAGGCACCCACGTGGTGGATTTCCACTACGTGCCGATGCCGAGCGCCGTGCGCCGGGGGCTGATCGCATCGGGGTCGTCGTGGGTGCTGATGCTGGCTGTGCTCGTGGCCGCGCGACGCATGCGCTGACCCGCTTCCAGGGCGAATGCCGAACGTCGGCCAGCGCTCGAGGGCGATGCGAGCGGCAGACGCCCGCGTCACGGGCAACGCATGCCCGCCCGCGCTACGGGCGGAACAGCTCGCCCATGCGGATGCCGTCGAGGAGTCCCAGGTCTGCGCCGTCGACCCGTCCGCCAGGTGCGACCCGTACGGTATAGGGCACTCGCTTCAGCTTGAAGGCGTCGGTGAGCTCGCGACCAGGCGACCTGAGCACCGGGAATGCGATCTGCGCGGCCTCGACGAAGCCGGGCGGTGCCTGGTCGAGCATCACGCCGACCATGACCATGTTCTTGGGACGGCGCGCGAAGGCCTCGTTCCAGAGGGGGAGCATCTTGTGGCAGGTGGGACAGCTGCTCAGGAAGAAGACCACGATGGTGGTCGTGCCCTTCGGATAGTCGATGCTCTTGATGACGCCGTCGAGCCCGGCGGCGTGGAACGGGGGCACCGTGTCCCCCACGCGCAACCCCGCCTCCGCCGCGGGTGAGGCCGCCGCCGCCCGGGCTACTGCCGCCAGGGGATGGAGGATGGTGGCTGCGAACGCCAGGGCGAGCCCGAGACCTCGTATGCGCATCGACCTCCTATTTGAGCTGCGGGCGCCACAGAGGCGAATTCCGCGCGAGGGTCGCGCGGCCCGTGGCCCGATCATAAGCGAAGGGCACTCCCGAGGGATCCGCGACCGGTCCCCGATAACCTGTCCGGCGAAGCTCGTCCAGGGCGGCCGGGCGGACGCCCGTGCGGCGCTCGTAGGCGAGGATCGCCTCGTTCACGTTGTCCAGGGCGTCGAGGGCGTCGAGCTGGGCCAGATGGACGGCCGCGTTGTTCCTCATGGGCCCCTCGCCCTGCTCGAAGATCCGGCGCCACACCTGCCGCGAGGTCTCGCGGTCGCCGCCCCTCATGAGCACCTGGGCGGCCAGGGTGGTCAGGAACGGCGGCGCCCCCGGGATCTCCGCCGCTTCCAGGAGGATCTGCGATGCACGCTGGGCGTCGCTGAGGAAATAGTAATGAAAGAGGCCCAGGTCCTGCCGCAGGCGCCAGTCGTGCGGAAGGTTCCGCACGCCGCGCTCGAGCAGCTTCACTGCCGCCTCCGGCTCCCCCGCTCCCATGGGATAGGTCTCGGCCAGGAAGGTGGCGCCGTAGCGGTAGGCGATCTGCATGCGCGGGTCGAGGGTGACCGTGATGTTCACCAGGGGCAGCAAGAGGTCGAACCGCTTGTTCACGGCGTACACCCGCTGGCCGCCGAAATACTGCACCGTGCGCAGCCAGTAGACGTCGGCCATGAGGTCCTCGAAGCCGGGGGCCAGACGCCTCACCTGATCGCCGGACCAGAGGTAGAGGACTTCCTCCTGGGCGCGGTGCGTGCCGAGCCGGGCGTCGATGCGGCCCTGCGTCCAGGGCACCGCCGCGGCCAGGAGCAAGGCCACGAGGGCCCTCACGTAAGCTCGCGGCGCCGGAAGGCGATCACGGCCAGGGTAATGACCGTGCCCGTGTAGGCGGCCGCGTACGCCGTGATCCAGCCCAGGTCGCCGAAGGTCACAGGGTCTCCGTAGACGACGCGGTCCTTCAGGTCGAAGTTCCGGAAGTTCGGGATGAGGATCATGACCGCACGCAGCGCCCAGGCGGGCATGCCGGGCACCACGTCGCCCAGGTTGAGGATCACGTCCGAATAGCGTCCGGCGATGACCAGGCACAAGGTGGAGACCGATGCGACGGCGGTGGAGGTGAGGATGGAGAGGAGCAGGGCGAGAGCGACGGTGACCAGGAGCGCGAGGTAGATCGCGAACACCGCCTTGAGCAGCGCGGGGTCGGCGCCGCGCCGCAGGGCCAGCAGCGTCGCGTAGAGCCCGCCGGTCATGAGGCCCACGTTCACGAGCAGCGTGAAGCCCAATCCCGCGAACTTGCCGAGCAGGAACTCGTCCCGCGACAGCGGCTTCGCCAGCAGCGGGTGCAGGGAGCGGCGCTCGATCTCCTTGCTCACCAGGCCGACCCCCACGAAGAGCGCGATGAGGGTGCCGAAGAGGTCCATGGCCGCGAGGCCGAGGTCCTTGATGATCTTCGCGTCCTGGCGGATCGAGAGCTCCCCGAGCAGCAGACCGGAGACGGTCATGATCACGGCGAAGAAGAGCAGGTTGTAGAGCACCCGCTCGCGCACCGACTCGCGGAAGGTGTTCCGCGCCACCGCCGCCACCCGTCTCATGCGCCGGCCGTCCAGGTCTCGCCCTTCGCGGGATGTCCCATCTCCGCGAAGAAGTAGTCCTCGAGGGACTGGCGCACCGGCTGCACGGAGAGCACGCGTCCTCCGCGCTGCTCCACCGCGACCACCACGTCGCCCAGCTCCTTCTCGGGCACGTGGAGCACCAGGCGCTCTCCCATGGCCCGGAAGGTCTCCACTCCCGCGGGAAGACCGGACACCTCCTGCGGCCCCAGGCCGCTCACCAGGACCTCCATGTGCGTGACGTCGAGGCTCAGGATCTGGTCCAACCGGCCCTTCGCGACGAGCGACCCTCCGCGCAGCAGCGCCACCTCGTCGCAGAGGGTCTCTGCGTCCGCGAGGATATGCGTGGAGAAGAACACCGTACTGCCCTCCGCCTTCAGCCGCAGGATGATCTCGCGGACGCTGCGCCGGCCGAGCGGATCGAGGCCGGACATGGGCTCGTCCAGGAAGACGAGCTCGGGCCGGTTCACCAGGGCCTGGGCCACGCCCAGCCGCTGGAGCATGCCCTTCGAGAACCGCCGCAGGTGCACGTCGGCCGCCTCCGCGAGGCCCACCAGGTCGAGCAACTCGCGCGTGCGGTCCTTGCGGGCGCCCGGCGGCAGGCCGAAGAGACGGCCCGCGTAATCGAGGTACTCGTTCGGGGTCAGGTAGTCGTAGAAGTAGGGGTTCTCGGGCAGGTAGCCCAGGGACTGACGGGCCGCGCGGGCGCCGATGGGCTGGCCCAGGATCGTGGCGCTACCCGAATCCGGAAAGAGGAGGCCGAGCAGGAGCTTGAGGGTCGTGCTCTTCCCGGAGCCGTTCGGGCCGAGGCATCCGAAGACGACGCCTCGCGGCACCCGAAGGCTGAGGTCATGCACGGCCTGGCGGCGCTGCGCCCGCAAATGCCCGATGCGGTATGACTTGGACAATCCGCGGATGTCGACCGCAGGAGGTGCTTCCACCATGGGGAGGATTCTAGGGCAACGTCGCGGGACCGGCTACGGCGGCGATGTCGATCGTGGCGCGGGCAGGGATGCGCTCGGTGTGGTTCGCGAGGTCGATGCCCACGCCGCTCTTCGCGTCGAACAGCGCGTAGCCGAGCGGGGCCAGGAGGCTCACGTAGTCGGAGAAGGCGATGCCGCGCTCCTCCATCACGTACCGGGCGATCTCGAACACCACCACCGGCTTGTGCCGCGCCAGCAGGCCACGGGCGCCCCGCAGTACCTCGAGCTCGTGGCCGT
>QHVP01000560.1 GCA_003222295.1 Acidobacteriota bacterium
TGGCGGTCGAGCCCGACGGAGGGGGCGACGCTGGCGGACTGCTCGGCATCCAGCCGCCGCGCCGTGCGCGTGAGGAGCGCGGGGGCCACCGGCCGGTCCGACACTCCCGCGCCCTCGCCGCGCGCGGCCACGCGCGTATCCCCGTCGCCTTCGAGCACGAGCACGCCGCCGGCATAGGACCCGATGCGCAGGGCCCCGTCGAGGATGATGCGCGCGAGCTCCGCGGGCGTGCGGCCGGCGAACACGGCCTCGTCGACGCTCACGACGCGCTCCATCAGCGCGGCGTAGCGCCGCACCTTCTCCAGGAGCTGGGCCTTGCGGATGGCGGCCGCGGAGGAGAAGGCGACGGCCTTGGCCCGGTGCAGGTCCTCCTCGTCGAAGGGGTCGACGCGGTGGCGGTCCAGGCAGAGGACGCCGATGACCTCGCCTTCGACCAGGAGGGGGATCCCGGCCCAGGAACGGATGAGCTCGGCCCCTTCCTCGCGCGTGAATCGCTCGTCGATGGTGACGTCGGACAGGGCCAGGGGCGAGCGGCCGTTGCGCAGCGTCTCGTGGAGGGGGGACTGGAAGGTGCGCCCCCGGATGCTGGCGGGATCCGGGAACCCGCGCGAGGCCAGGATGCGGAACGACCCGTCGGCCTCGATCAGGCCGAGCGAGCAGGAATCGAAGACCACGATGCGGGCGAGCTGCTTGAGGACCTCCTCGATCGTGTCGTCCAGGCTGGGCTGGCGGTTGATCGCCTCCAGGACGTCGCGCAGCGTCTCCGCCTCCGCGCGCCGCTCGCGCTCAGTCTCCACCGTCGCGTGCGGGGTGTCCCAGCGCCGCTCGCGTGCGATCTCCTCGCGCACGGCGTCGAGCGCCTCCGCGCGATCCTTTTCCGCGAGGTGGGCCAGCCGCTTCTCGACCTCGCGGAGGAGCCGGTCAGTGTTCATGGGCGGGTCCGGGGGAGTCTACAACACAGAGCGGCTACGCCGGGGTCCGGGGGCGGATCGCGTGCGCTCGGGCCGACAGGCGGGCGGCGCGAGACATAGAATCGGGGACGGTGGAAGACCCGGCCCGCGAGCACATCCTCTTCGTCTGCACGGCCAACGTGGACCGGAGCCGTACGGCGGAGGACCTCTACCGCGACGACCCCCGCTTCGAGGTGCGGTCCGCGGGGACGGCGCCGTTCGCGAAGAACCCTCTCACGCGCGAGCTGCTGCAGTGGGCCGACCGCGTCTTCGTCATGTGCGAGAAGGAAGACCGCCACCACACCCTGATCAAGCTGCGGTTCCCTGATACCGATCGGCCGGTGGTGGACCTGGACGTCGAGGACCGCTGGCCGCGCGGCGATCCCGAGCTGGTGCGCCGGGTCCTCAGGAGCCTGCGCCCGTACCTGGGCGCCCCGCGGCAGAAGGGCGACCGCCGGCACTAGTCGCGCCCGCGGCGGTCAGTCGCGGAAATGGCGGAGAGGACAGGATTCGAACCTGCGGTACCTTGCGGTACTCCGGTTTTCAAGACCGGCGCCTTCAACCACTCGGCCACCTCTCCGACCGCAATCTTACGCGTTCGAAAGGTGGTAGCCTAGGCGTCTAGCCCGCCCGCGGAGAGGTGCCGGAGTGGCCGAACGGGCCAGGTTGCTAACCTGTTGAGCGGGGTTAACCTGCTCCGGGGGTTCGAATCCCCCCCTCTCCGCCATTCCACTCGTTGGCGATCAGGAGACCCTGGCGTCCGTTCCTGATGGCAGACCGACCTGACCACAGCGTCTCATCGGCTAACCCAGGCCGATCGATTTTTCTGTTGCCTTCCTAGACCAGTATCACGTCCAGCCCTCGCTGCCTCAGCCCCGCCACCATCGCCGGGGCCAGCCCGTCGTCCGTGATGATCTTGTGCACGCTGTCGAGGGGCGCGATCAGGGACAGGTTGCGGCGGGCGAACTTGCTGGAGTCGGCCACCACGATCACCTCGCGCGCGACGCGGATCATCATGGCGTTGAGCTGCGCTTCGAGCACGTCGGGCGTGGTGAGCCCGATCTCGGGGTCGAGGCTGTCCACGCCCAGGAAGAGGCGGTCGGCGTTGAGCCCCTTCAGGGTGTGCTCCGCGTGCGGGCCCACCAGCGAGTACGACATCTGGCGCAGGATCCCGCCGATCATGATCACGCGCAGGTGGGGCAGGTTGGCGAGCTCCATCGCGATGTTCAAGGCGTTCGTGATCACGGTGAGAGCCTTCAGCTTCAGGAACTTGATGTGGCGCGCGACCTCGGCGGTCGTGGTCCCCGAATCCAGCATCACGATCTCGTTGTCGCGGATCATCTGCGCGGCGGCGTGGCCGATGCGGACCTTCTCGCCGTGATGCAGGGTCTCCTTCACGTTGATGGGCACGTCCTGCAGCGCGCCCACGCGCTTGAGCGCGCCCCCGTGCGAGCGGATCACCGCCCCCGACTGCGAAAGCGCGTCGAGGTCGCCGCGTACCGTGACCGCCGAGACCCCGAAGCGGTTCACGAGCTCGTCCACGGTCACGCGCGCCTGCTTCTCGACCAGATCGAGGATCTTGCGGCGGCGCTCCTCCACCAGCAGGCGCGGCTGTCCAGCCGTCGGCATGAGCCGCGATCATAGCATCGCTGTTGTTTTCTATCCTTTTCTTTCGTTTGCCTATGGTATGTTCGCGGCGGTGTCGGACATGCGCTTCCTCGCCATCCCGTTAGGCTGTCTGTCGGCGGGCGCAATCGTGGTCGGGGCGGCGGCCGCCCCCGCCGCGAACACGAGCGGCGAACGCTGGTTCAAGGAGATTCGCCTCCTCGTCCTTCCCGACGAAGAGGCGCTGCACGCCAGCCTCGCGGATCCCGCCGACCGCGTCGAGTTCGAGCGGATCTTCTGGGCGCGGCGCGATCCGGATCCCATGACTCCCGCCAACGAGTTCCAGGGCGCGGTCGCGCGCGCGCGTTCGCGCGCGGACGAGAGGTTCACGCGGTCGGGCCAGAAAGGCTCCGACACCGACTGCGGGCAGCTCTTCGTCCTCCTGGGCGAGCCGACGGAGGTGATCGGACGCGAGACCAAGGTCCACTTCGACGCCGCGGAAGCCTTGCGCGGCTCGAGGCGCCCGGAGGTGTGGATCTACCGCAGCCGGCCCGGCGACGCCGTCGCCTTCACGGGCGGCGAGCTGCGCGTGGCCCTGGACGAGGAGTGCCGCTTCGCGGAGGGTGCGCGCGTCCGCGACGACTTGCTGCGTGTGGCCCGGTCCAAGGTCGTCCAGCCCCGGCTCGGCTATCTGAAGAAGCCGGACGGACACCTGGCGCGCCTCGAGGACGTGCGCGCGGCCCTCACCGCGGTCCCCGTCCCGACCGCACCGGGCGCGACGCGCGCGGACTTCCCGTTGGCCCTCGAGCCCAAGATGCTCCTGCATACGCCCGGCGGCGAAGCCTACTCGGCGGGGCTCCTCCGCGCCGACCTGAAGGGCCTGCGCGCAGGCGACGGCGCGCCGCCGCCCGCGCTGGACGCCACCGTCACCGTGCAGGCGGTCGATGCGGCCGGACAGGCCGCGCCGATGATCGAACGCGCCGTACGCGCCGCCGTCTCCGCCGACGGCACCTTCACCGCGTCCTACGGCCTGCCGCTCCGGCCGGGCCGTTACGTGCTGCGGGTCGGCCTGTTGGCGGGAGACAAGACTTCGGTGGCCTCGACGCCGATCGAGGTGCCGGACTACGACGCGCCCGGCCTGAAGCTGGGCTCGCTGCTCGTCTATCCGGAGACCAGCGCGGCGCCGCCCGCGGACGCCCGAGACCCCTATTCCGCGTTCACGGTCGGAGCTCTCCGCTTGCATCCGCGCTTCGGCAACGTCTTCGCGAAGGTGGATTCCCTGCACGCGGTGTGCGTGATCTACGGCGGCCAGCCGGACGCCGCCACCGGCAAGCCCTCGTTGCGCGCACGGCTGAGCTTCAACAAGGAGGGCCGGCCGGTCGCCATGGGCCAACCGGAGACATTCGATACGGCCTCGGCCGTCGTGTCCGTCGGCCCCGTGCCCCTCGCCGATTTCACTCCCGGCCGCTACGTGGCGAGAGTGGAAGCGATCGACCTCGTGTCCGGCAAATCGGAAACCCAGGAGACCGCGTTCGAGATCCAGCCGTGAGGCGCGCGCCGCTCGTCGTCCTGGCCCTGCTCGCGGCGGCGTCCGTCACCATGGCCCGGCCTCCCGAAGGCAGCATGGGCGATCCGGGCGCGCCCCCGTTTCCGATCTGGCCCCTCCCCCAGGAGTCGCGCTACGCCGACGACCGCCTGCTTCTAGGCGACGGCGTCATCGTCGCGCCCGCGGGCGACGCGCGCGCGCAGTACCCGGCCCGGCTCCTGGCCGCCCTCCTCGCGGATCACTTCGGCGTCGCGATTCCGGTCGCCCTCGGCGAGGCCCCCGCCGGACGAACGCCGATCCTCGTGGGCGAGATCGCGAGCCCGCTCATCGCGTCGGCCCTGGCCACCCTGTCGCCCACCGCCTCCGTACCCACCGACAAGGAAGGCTACTGCCTTCACGTGGGCGACCGCGGTGCGATCGTGGCCGGCCGCGACTATCGCGGCGCGCTCTACGGCGTCTCGTCTTTCGCGCAGCTCGTCCACCAATGGGGCAAGCAGAGCCTGGCCGTTCGGAAGGCGACCGTCCGCGACTGGCCGCTCCTGCCCATCCGATGGGTCCATCTCTATCTTCCCGGGAAGGACCAGGTCGCCTTTGCCGAGCGCTACTTCCGCGACTTCCTGCTGCGCAACAAGTTCAACGGCGTGGTCCTCGAGGTGGGAGGGGCGATGCGCCTCGACTCCCATCCCGAGGTCAGCACCGGCTGGCGGCGCACGGCCTCTGAGTGGTACGCGCACGGGGAGACGATGGACAAGCTGGGCGAGGGCATTCCCCTGGGGACCGCCCATCGATTCGCGGCCTCCCTCCACGTGGGGGTCGGCGGCGGCGCCTACATCGAGAAGGACGACGTGCGGCGCCTGGCCGCGGCCGCGGAGCAGTACGGCCTCGAGATCGTCCCCGAGATCCAATCGCTCTCGCACGCGTACTACATCGCCTGCCCGCGGCGGGACGTGGCCGAGGATCCGGACATGACCTGGCCGGACTCCTACTGTCCCTCGAACCCGGAGTCCTACCGGATCCTGTTCGACGTGATGGACGAGTACCTCGACGTCCTCAAGCCCCGCCGCGTCCACATCGGACACGACGAGTGGCGGGCGGGAGCATTCTGCCCGCGGTGCCGCGGCAAGGACACGGGCGAGCTGTACGCGCA
>QHVP01000084.1 GCA_003222295.1 Acidobacteriota bacterium
CATCGACCTCCCGCTCCTCACGCGCACGCTCCGCTACGCCGTCGACCGCAAGCGCGCCGCGGGCAGGCTGATGCGCCTCGAGCAGGCCGTGGGCACGATGCAGCTCGGCGTCACCATCACCGACGTCAACGGCCACATCCTCTACACCAACGCCGCGGAGGCGGCCATGCACGGCTACAGCGTCCCGGAGATGCTGGGCATGGACGCGCGCGACCTCTCGCCTCCGGCGAACTGGTCCCCGCTGCGGGTCCAGGATCTCCGCGACGTCCGCATGTGGAAGCGCGAGCGCGTGCGCCTCCGCAATGACGGGACCTCGTTCCCCGTGCAGCTCATGTCCGACGTCATCCGCGACACCGCCGGCCATCCCCTCGGCATCGTCACCACCTGCGAGGACATCTCGGAGCGCTGGGAGGCGGAGGAAGCGCTGCGGGAGAGCGAGGAGCGCTACGCGCTCGCCGCCCGGGGAACCAACGACGGCCTGTGG
>QHVP01000085.1 GCA_003222295.1 Acidobacteriota bacterium
CCGGAGGTGGCCACGGCCATCGACGAATGGTTCGGCCGCATCCACCCCGACGACCGCGACCGCGTGCAGCGCAAGATAGAGGACCACCTGCAGGGACTGAGCCCGCGCTTCGAGGACGAGCACCGGATGCGGCACAAGGACGGCTCCTATCGGTGGGTGCTCAGCCGCGGGTTCGCCAGCCGCAGCTATCAGGGCCGCCCCTACCGCATGGCAGGCGCCCAGACGGACGTGACCGACCGCCGCGCCTACGACCCCCTCACCGGCCTGCCCAACCGCGCGCTCTTCGCCGAGCGCCTGGACGACGCGCTGGTGCGCCACCGCACGCGCAAGGGCCATTTCGCGGTGCTCTTCGTGGACCTCGATCACTTCAAGGCGGTCAACGACACCTTCGGCCACGTCGCCGGCGACCAGCTCCTCGTGGAGGTGGCGCGGCGGCTGGAGGCCTCGGTGCGCCCGGGGGACACGGTGGCCCGCTTCGCCGGCGACGAGTTCGCCATCCTGCTCGAGCGCATCCAGGACGTGGCGGACGCGACCGGCGTCGCCGACCGCGTCCATCGCGCCCTGGCCGCACCCGTGGTCCTCAGCGAGCACGAGACGGTGCCGTCCGCCAGCGTCGGCGTCGCCCTCAGCCTGACGCCGTACGAGCGCGCGGACGACGTCGTGCGCGACGCGGACGCGGCGATGTACCGGGCCAAGCAGGAAGGCGGCGGCCGCTGGGAGATCTGCGACGAGGCCATGCGCGAGCGCGTCGCCTCGCGCGCACGGATGCAGCGCGACCTGCGCAGCGCCCTGGATCAGCAGGAGCTCTCCGTCGACTACCAGCCCGTCGCCGACCTCGCCACGGGCGAGCTGCGCGGGTTCGAGGTGCTCCTGCGCTGGCGGGGCCTGCTGCTGCCCCTCGATTTCCTCGTGGCGGCGGAGGCGGCGGGCGGCATCCTGCGCATCGAGACCTGGCTCCTGCGCGAGGCTTGCGCGCAGGCCGGACGCTGGCGCGCGCGCTACAGGCTCCCGTTCCGGCTCTCCCTCAATGTCTCCACCCCGCAGTTCCTGCGCGGCGAGCTGGCCGGCGACCTGCGCAGCGCCCTGGACGCGGGCGGGTTCCCGGGTGCCGCCCTCGACGTCGAGGTCGGCGAGGACACGCTCCTCTGCGACGCTTCCGCGGTGGCGGCGGCCTTCGGGGCCGTGAACGCCCTCGGCGTGGGAGTGGTGCTGGACCGCTTCGGCGTCGGCTACGGCTCCATCAACGCCCTGCGCCGCTTCCGGCTCCGCGGCCTCAAGCTCGACGCCGGACTGACCTCCGCCACGGATCGGGAGACGGCGACTCTCCTGCCCGCCCTGCTCGGGTTGGCCGCCTCGCTGGCCCTTCCCGTCACAGCGACGGGCGTCGAGACGGAAGCGGAGCGCGCCCGTCTCCAGGCCCTGGGCTGCGCGGAGGCGCAGGGCGGCCTCTTCTCTTCGCCGCTCGACGCGCAGTCCGCCGAGGCCATCCTGGCCCACGGCGGCGGTGCCCTGCCCTCGCTGCGGCGCGGGGTCGTCCAGCCCGTGGCCTCCACACGCGGCGCCTCCTCGCCGTAAGATGGGAAGGCGGCCTGCGGCCGCCCATACCCCAGGAGGGGACTCCGCCCATGAAATCGACGCCCCTGCGCGCGGCCCTCGTCGCGCTCCTCGTGATCGCACCCGGCCTCGCGCACGCCGCCGGCGACCTGTCCACCGTGCCGCGCATCAGCCTGGCCGACTTCAAGGCGCAGAACGACCAGGACAAGGTCCTGGTCATCGATACGCGCTCCGTCGAGTCGTATCGCGGCGGGCACATCCCGGGCGCGATCAGCGTGCCCCTCTCCGCCTGGGCGGAGCATCTCCCGCGCCTCAAGGCGACCCGGAAGCCGATCGTCGCCTACTGTGCTTGACCGTCCGAGCACACCAGCGCCCGTGCGGCGCAGATGCTCGACGAAGCCGGAGTCAAGGACGCCAAGGCGCTTCTGGGTGGCTACAACGGATGGGTGGCGAGCGGCTACCCCGTCGTCAAGGGCGATCTCCCCAAGTAGGGTGACCGGCTCCGGCCGCGTCCTCGGCCTCCTCCTGCTGCTGGCGCCGGTGGCGGCGGCCGCCCCGCCGCCGGCACCCGCGGCGCAGAAGGACCTCACCGTCGCGGACATCTTCGACCCCGACCGGGGGGTCCTTTTCGGCAGTCCCGTCACCGGTCTCCGCTGGATCGACGACGGCCATTACCACTGGCCGCGGACAGATCGGCGGTCGCGTCTCACCGACCACCTGCGCGTGGACGCGCTGAGCGGCAGCACCGAGCCTCTCTTCGACGCGGGCGCGCTCGAATCCGGGCTGCGCGGCGTCGCGGGAGTGAGCGACGAGCAGGCGCGCGTCCTGGCCCACCAGGCCTCGTACGTCATGAATGGGCGGCGCACCGCCCTGCTCGTCACCGCCGCCGACGACCTCTTCCTGTTCGACTTTCGCGCGAAGACGCTGACCCGGGTCACGAGCACGGCGGGCACCGAAGCGGAGCCGTCCTTCAGCCCGGACGGATCCCGCGTCGCCTTCGTCCGCGGCGGCAACCTCCACGTCGTGGAGCTCGGCCGGCGCCGCACGGAGCGCGTTCTCACACACGACGGATCCCCCGAGGTCCTCAACGGGATCCTCGACTGGGTCTACCAGGAGGAGATCTACGGCCGCGGCCACTTCAAGGCCTACTGGTGGAGTCCCGACTCGCGGCGGCTCGCATTGCTCCAGCTCCAGGAGGCGCGCGTCCCGCGCTACCCGCTGGTGGACGACATCGCCGCTGCACCCCGCGTGGACGACACACCCTATCCGAAGGCGGGCGATCCCAACCCCGAGGTGCGGCTCGGGATCGTGGAGGCAGCGGGGGGCAGCCCCCACTGGGTGGACCTCTCCCGTTATGCGGCCGAGGAGCCCCTGGTCGTCGACGTCACCTGGAGCCCCGACAGCCGGCGCGTGGTCTTCCAGGTGCAGAACCGCGTCCAGACCTGGCTGGACCTCGACGACGTGGACGTCGCCACCCTGCGCACGCGCACGCTCCTGCGCGAGAAGACGAGGGCCTGGGTGGACCGGCAGGAGGACGCCGTCACCTGGCTCCGCGACGGCGGGTTCCTTTGGGTGTCGGAGCGCACGGGCTGGAAGCACGTGTACCGCTATCGCGCCGACGGCACGCTGATCGGGCCCGTCACCGGAGGCGAGTGGGAAGCGCGCACCGTGCACGGCGTGGACGAAGCGGGCGGATGGCTCTACTTCTCGGGCACCGAGCGCAGCCCGATCGGCGGCGACGTCTATCGCATCCGTCTCGACGGCACGGGCCGGCAGCGGCTCTCGGGTATGGAGGGCACGCACACCGCGAGCTTCAATCCGGCCTTCGGCCTGTATCTCGACACCTGGAGCGACCTGACGACGCCGCCCCAGGTGCGCCTGCACCGCGCGGACGGCTCGGAGGTGCGGGTCGTCGATCCCAACCCCGTTCCCGCGCTCGCGGACTACCGCCTGGGGCGGCCGGAGCTCGTGCGCGTACCCACGCGGGACGGCTTCCCCATGGAGGCCCTGCTCCTGCGCCCGCCCGATTTCGACTCCGCGAAGCGCTATCCCGTCTACCAGCACGCCTACGGCGGCCCGCACGCGCCGGTGGTGAAGAACGCCTGGGGCGGCACCATGTACCTCTTCCATCAGCTCCTGGCCGAGCGCGGAGTCGTGGTCTGGATGTGCGACAACCGCACGGCCAGCGGCAAGGGCGCGGTCTCGGCCTGGCCGATGTACCGCAACTTCGGGGAGCTGGAGCTACGCGACGTCGAGGACGGGCTGGACTGGCTGCGCGGGCAGGGATGGATCGACCCGGACCGCATCGGGATCAACGGGTGGAGCGGCGGCGGGTACCTCGTCACCTACGCGCTCACCCACAGCCGCCGCTTCGCCATGGGCATCGCGGGAGGCCCCGTGACGGACTGGCACAATTACGACTCGGTCTTCACCGAGCGCTACATGGACCTTCCCTCGCGCAACGCGGAGGGCTACCGCCGCAGCTCGCCCGTGCATTTCGCCGCCGACCTCCAGGGGCGCCTGCTGCTCATCCACGGCGCGATCGACGACAACGTGCACCCCGCGAACACCATGCAGTTCGCCTACGAGCTGCAGAAGGGGCGGCGCCCCTTCCAGCTCATGCTCTACCCGCGCTCCCGGCACGGCATCACCGAGCCCGCGCTCGTCCAGCACCTTTACGCCCTGCGGCTCGCGTTCGTGGAGGAGACGCTCCTCGGACGGGGCCCTTCCGCGCCTTAGGTCGGGGCCGGCTCTTGGGCTTTCGCTTCGCCGAGCCGGCCCTCTCCGCCCGCAGGAGCGCGACCTGGGCGCGGAGGAGGGCGGCGATGGCGGGGTCGGACACGTCCGCGCCTTTCCGCAGCTCCACATGGCGCATCCGTTTGCCCGTTCCCTCGAGCTTGCCTTTCGGGTCGGGCAGGTCGCTGCCGTAGGCGAACCCAAGGCCGACGTGGTTCCGCGTCGGCATCACCACGGCGAACTGGTCCGGCATCTTCGGCCCGAAGCCGTACCAGATCACCTTCCAGCCCACCTTGAGGTTCTCGTCCGCGTCCGGCGTGATCGACGCGATGAGCGCGCGTACCTGGTGCGTGAGGTCGCGGATGTCGGGTGTGTAGCCTTCCAGGAAGCGGTCGACCTCAGCGGTCATGGGTCACCTCACTTTCCGGCCGCGCCCGTGGCCTCTTTGTAGTGAATGGACACCCACACGAGAGCCACGTCTCATGTCCGACCTCCCGTGGTGAGGCGCGATCATATCCGACGACGGTGTCGTGCCGCCGCCGGACGCCGTGCTGCGGATCGAGCCGTGGCCTAGCCGAGCTGGATCTCGGGCGGAACTCCGGCATTCATCAACGAAGCGCCGCCGTCGGCGTAGACCACCTGTCCCGTGATCCACCGGGCCTGATGCGAGCTGAAGAGCGCCACGACGTCGCCCACATCCCCGGGCGTCCCCAGACGACGCATCGGAGTCCACCCGCGCTGGTGCCAGTTGCGGATCAGGTCCTGGGCCGCGGTGGGTAGCGTGTTCAGCACGCTGTCCTCCGTCCATCCCGGGCTGATCGCGTTCACGGTGATACCGCGCTGGGCGACCGCCACCGCGAGGTAGCGGACGAGCGACTCCATGGCCGCCTTGGCCGAACCCATGCCAACCCAGGGCTGCAGCCCGCCCGTGCGGCTGCCCTCCGCATACGTGATGGCGATGATGCGGCCACCGTCGGGCATGAGCGCGATTGCCTCCCGGGCGCCCACGAGGAAAGCCTTCGCTTGCGAATCCATCGCCGTGTCCCACTGCTCGAGCGTGATCTCCGCCGGCGGCTGGAAGAACGCCGGGACCTCCGGTCGGGCGTTGCTGACGAAGATGTCCACCTTCCCGAAGGCCTCGCGGACGCTACGGAACATGCGCGCGATTTCTTCCGGCCGCGTCACGTCCGCTTGGACGACGATGCCGTCGGAGCCGCGCTTGCGAACCTCGGCCAGCGTCTCCTGGGCCGCACGCTCGTTCCGGTAGTAGTGGATGGCCGTCTTTGCGCCCTCGTCGGCGAGCTTCAGGGCGATGCCCCGGCCGATGCCACGCGAGCTCCCGGTGATCAGGGCCTGTTTTCCACTCAGCATCACGACCTCCTTCCCAACGGGCCCGAAAGGGGGTCGCGACCTCGGACGCTCTGAGGTCTTCCCTCAAATCGGCCCAGGTTGGTCGTCGACGGGCTCAGACGCTCGTCAATGCGGCCAATCGTGTGGGAAGCCCGAGTATACGTCCCGGTTCCATGCGAAAAAACGCCGAGGAAACGGCCGGAATCCTACCCCAGGGCGAGGACGGCGGGACGCGCCCGCAGTTGCCTCGCGCGCACTCTCCTGCTCAAATGCCGGCATGAGCGAGGCGAGGAACACGGCGTCGTCGGCGGCGCCCGCCATCGGGCTCGACGGCGAGCGGATGCGCCGGCTCTACCGCGCCCTGCTCCTGCCGCGCCTGATCGAGGAGAAGGCGCTCCTCCTACTGCGCCAGGGCCGGCTCTCCAAGTGGTTCTCGGGCATGGGACAGGAGGCGATCGCGGTCGGCGTGACCTTCGCCCTGGAAGCGGACGACTGGATCCTGCCCATGCACCGCAACCTCGGCGTGTTCACCACGCGCGGCGTGGACCTGGGCCGCCTCTTCCGCCAGCTCTTCAGCAAGGACGGCGGCTTCACCAAGGGCCGCGACCGCACGTTCCACTTCGGCCTGCTCGACAAGCGCATCGTCGGGATGATCAGCTACCTCGGGGCCACCGTGCCGGTGGCCGATGGCCTGGCCCTGGCCGCGCAGCTGCGGGGTGAACGGCGCGTGGCCGCCACCTTCAGCGGCGACGGCGGGACGAGCGAAGGCGATTTCCACGAGGCCGTGAACCTGGCCGCGGTCTGGAAGCTGCCTGTCCTCTTCGTCATCGAGAACAACCAGTACGGCCTCTCCACTCCCGTCTCGGAGCAGTACGCGTGCGCCGACCTCGCCGACCGCGGCATCGGCTACGGGATCCCGGGAGTGGTCGTCGATGGCAACGACGTGCTGGCGGTGACGGAGGCGGTGGGCCGCGCGGCGGCCCGGGCACGGCGCGGTGAGGGCCCCACCCTGCTCGAGTTCAAGACCTTCCGCATGCGCGGGCACGAGGAGGCCTCCGGCACCGCGTACGTGCCGAAGCATCTGTTCGAGGAATGGGCACGGAAGGATCCGGTCGCACGCTTCGAGCAGTGGCTCGCCGCCCGCGGCCTGCTCGACGAGCCGGCGCGCGAGAGGCTGCGCGCCGAGCTGAGGCCCGTCATCGACGCGCTGGTGGACGAGGCCCTGGCCGCGCCCAATCCCGTGTCCAGCGCCGAGAACGAGCTGGCCGACGTGTACGCGCCCAGCGTGCTGCGGGTGGAAGACCCCACGCCTTCGGCGCCCTCGTCCGAGCGGCGCTACATCGACGCGATCCAGGACGGCCTGCGCGAAGTGATGCGCCGTCGCCGCGAGGTGATCCTGATCGGCCAGGACATCGCGGAGTACGGCGGCGTCTTCAAGGTGACGGACGGCTTCGTCGCGGAGTTCGGCAAGGAGCGCGTGCGCAATACGCCCATCATCGAATCGGGCGCGGTGGGGGCCGCCCTCGGCCTCGCCCTCGACGGGTTCCGGCCGATGGTCGAGATGCAGTTCGGCGACTTCATCACCTGCGGGTTCAACCAGATCGTCAACAACCTGGCCAAGACCCACTACCGTTGGGGGGCGGCGGTCCCGGTGGTGGTGCGAGTGCCGGTGGGCGGGGGCACGGGCGCGGGGCCGTTCCACGCCCAGAACGTAGAGGCCTGGTTCACGCACGTCGCCGGCCTCAAGGTGGTCGCCCCGGCCACGCCCTACGAGGCGAAGGGCCTCTTGACCGGCGCCTTCGAGGACGGCAACCCAGTCCTCTACCTCGAGCACAAGCTTCTGTACCGCTCCTCGCGCGGGGGTGTCCCCTCCGGCTGGTACACGCTGCCCCTGGGCCAGGCGCGCGTGGCGCGGGAAGGCACGGACGCCACCATCGTCACCTATTCCGTGGGCGTGTCCTGGGCGCTCGACGCCGCGGAGCGCCTGGCCGAGGACGGCCGAAAGATCGAGGTGATCGACCTGCGCACGCTGCTGCCGTGGGACCGCGAGACCGTGCTCCGATCCGTGCGCAAGACGGGGCGCGCCCTCGTGCTGCACGAGGCTCCGACCACGGGCGGCTTCGGAGGCGAGGTGGCGGCGGTGATCGGCAGCGAGGCCTTCGATGCGCTGGACGCGCCCGTGTCGCGGTTGGGCGCGCTGGATATGCCCGTGCCCTTCAGCAAGGCGCTGGAAGAGGTCTTCTCTCCGCGCGCGCGGCTCCTGCCCGCGCTCCGCGCGCTGCTCGCGTACTGAACGTCGGTCCCTTGGGGCCCCCTTGCGCATGCGTTCCCGCCGTTCGCGCCTTCGCCCCTTCGGCCTGGCCCTCGCCCTCGCCCTCGCCGCCTGCGGAAGGGCCGCCACCGGCCGGCAGGTCTGGTTCGGGCCCGACATGGGCAGCCCGGACATGATCGAGCTGTTCACGCAACCCCAGCGCTGGCGCGCGGCACGCCAGGCCACCTACGTCTTCAAGTTCTACGAGCAGCAGCTCCTGGCCGACACCGCCGCGGATTGCCGCGATTGTGGCCGCAACATCTATCCGGAGATGGCACGCGCCGAGGCCTTCACGCGCCTCAACGCCTGGGGCGTCCGCATCGGCATCGAGGTCGGCGTGATCAAGTCGTGGGGCTGCGCGGCTTCGGCGACGCTGCCCCTGGCCATGGAGGCGGTGCGACGCGTCGAGACCCGGCGCGCCGTCGTCACCGAGCTGGCCATGGACGAGCCGCTGCTCGGCGCCGAGAGCTGCCAGCTCTCGCTGGACGAAGCGGCCCGGCACGCGGC
The DNA here is from genome assembly GCA_003222295.1 of Acidobacteriota bacterium. Classification (GTDB taxonomy): domain Bacteria; phylum Acidobacteriota; class Vicinamibacteria; order Fen-336; family Fen-336; genus AA29. The sequence goes on from QHVP01000085.1 coordinate 8,459, forward strand.
GGTGTTCGCGCGAGACGCGCGCGCGGGACGTCCGCACCTCCGCGTGGGAGACACCGAGCCCTACCCGTACTTCTCCGCGCCCACGCTGCTGACCTGGGTCTCCACCCTGCGCCAGAACGGCTTCACCCCTGCCTTCTTCCACCTCGACGTGGACCGCGCCTACGCCGGCCGCATCGGTGCCGATGTGGCCAGCGACCTCGCCCTGCTGAGAGCGAGCCTCGAGGGGCAGGGAATCCCGTTCGGCGTCATCTTCTGGAGCGACGTCGGCGCCTCGGACGAAGCCTACTTCACGGACGTGATGGCGTGGGTCGAGACCGTGCGCATGGCCATCGGCGAGCCCACGCACTCGATCTTCCAGAGCTGGGCGGTGGCGCCGGACGGCCGCCTCACCGTTCCCGCCAACCTGCCCGAAGCCGACCCCGCCTCCCACACGCACACGCGGCTGCTCGACGAGGGCCTGGCCGCTCTCCGTGGTGGAACCCGGCGATGACTCCGGCCGCTCTGACCACGGTGGCGCTCGGGGGTCTGGCCGTGAGCGCCGTCCTCGTCTGGCGCCGGGTCTGGGGCTGGCGCGGCCTGCGCGCCGTGCGCCGGCGTTTTCCGGCGCGCATCGACCGCTACAAGCACGCGGGCCGGCCGCGCATCCGCGCCGCCCTCCTCGCCGATCCCGAGGTCGCGGCCGCAGTGGCGGCCCACGTGGGCGCGACCGGGGAGACCGTCGATGCCACCTGGGCGCGCGTGCGCGTCTACGTGGACGAGATCGTGCCCTCCTTCAACCTGCTCGCCTACTACCGTCTCGGCTACGGGGTGGCCCGGCTCCTCCTGCCGCTGCTCTACAAGGTGAGCGTCGGGCACGAGCCCCGGGCCGCGCTCAACGCCATCCCGCGCGAAAGCGTCGTCATCTACCTGATGAACCACCGTTCGAACGCCGACTACGTCCTCGTGGCCTATGTGCTCTCGGGCCGGGTGGCCGTGTCCTACGCGGTCGGCGAATGGGCGCGCGTGTGGCCACTGGAGACCTTGTTCAAGAGCTTCGGGTCGTATTTCGTCCGCCGCCGCTACCCGGAGCCGCTCTACCACAAGGTCCTCGAGCGCTACGTCCAGCTCATCACCCGCAACGGCGTGACCCAGGGTGTCTTCATCGAGGGCGGCCTCAGCCGCGACGGCGCGCTGCGTCCCCCCAAGCTCGGCCTGCTCGACTATCTCGCGCGCGTGAAGTGCGACCCGGCCTTCGACCGCCCGGTCTTCTTCGTCCCCGTCTCCATCAACTACGACCGCGTCCTCGAGGACCGCTCGTTGCTGCGCGAGCTGCAGGCGCCGGAGGACCGCCTGCGCCGCCGCGACCAGCTCGCCGAGGTCGGCTCCTACGTGCTCAAGGTCTGCGGCCGCTTCCTGCTGCGCCGCGCGCGTCGCTACGGCCGCGCCTGCGTGAACTTCGGCGCGCCGATCAGCCTGGACGAGTGGCTGGCGCGCCACCCGGGCGTGCTGCAGCTGCCGCGCGAGCCGCGGCTGGCCGCCCTCGCGGGCCTGGCCGACGAAGTGATGGCACGCATCGCGGCGGTGATGCCGGTGACGGCGGTGGCCATGGCCTGCGCCGCCCTGCTCCGGGACGGGAATGACTTCATCTCGCGCGCGGAATGGGAGTCTCGCCTCGCCGACCTGCGCTTCGTGTTGCGCGACGCGGAAGCACACGTCGTGGGAGGTGAGCGAAAGAGCGCGGACACGCTGGACCGGGCCCTGGTCATGCTGACCCTCCGGCACGTGGTCACCGCGCAGGGCGACGGCTTTCGCGTCGATCGCGCCCAGACGCCGCTGCTCCGCTACTACGCAAGCTCCATCGCGCATTTCCTTCCCGCGCCAGAGGTCGCGGCGCGATGACGACGCCCGCGGACCTGGCGGAGGAGATGTCGTTCGCGACCGCCGACGGCGTCACCCTGCGCGGGACGAGGCTCCGGACGGGGAGCCGGCGCGTCGTGCTCGTCTCTCCCGGCATCTTCATGCATCGCGAGAGCGACGAGCACCGAGCGCTGGCGCGGCGGCTGGCCGGCGGCGTGGACGTGGTGACGCTCGATATCCGCGGGCATGGCGATTCGGAAGGGGCGTTCACCTGGGGAGTGCGCGAGCCGGATGACATCGCGGCGGTGGCGGCCACGCTGCATCGCACCTACGACCGCGTGGGCGGGCTGGGATTCTCCTTCGGCGGGCACCACGTCGGGATGGCGGCGGCGCGACACCGGGCCTTCGACGCCGTCGCCCTCGTCGCCGCTCCGCGCAACCTCTTCGTGCTCGATCACAACTTCCTGACCGCGGGGCTGCTCCGCACGGCGCCCCTGATGCTGCGCCGCCCGCGGCGGCGGACGCGGCTCGCGATCCCCGTCCGCCCGCCGGCCGCCCTCTTCCGCGTGGTCGATCGCATCGCGCCCACGCCCCTGCTCATCGCACACGGCACCGCGGACTGGCTGATCCCACATCGGCATGCGCGCGACCTGTTCGCGCGGGCCGGCGAGCCGAAATCACTGCTGATGCTCGAGCGCGGATTGCACGCCGAGAACATGCTCGTCGATGACCCGGAGCCGTTGTTGGGAGCGCTCGAAGTGTTCTTCCGCAAGGCTCTGTGAATGGTCGCACCAATTCATCGGCGTGATTCCAATCCGATGGATTCATCGAACCGTATCCGGCGGGCTGCGAGAACCTGCTCCCGAGAGAGAGGTTCGGCATAAGTCGCTCTCTCTGCGGCGGCATCTGGGAGTCCCTTCGATGTCAGAGTCGCCGGGCATGTGTCTTGCCACCATGGCGGCGAAGCTCCAGCCCTTATTGCCCACTCTCGTGGCTCTGCACGGTGCTGCTGTGGCTCGTGGCGGCTCCCTCCTGGGCGCAGTCCACCGCGACGCTCCAGGGCACGGTCACGGACACGCAGGGGGCGATCGTCCCCGGCGCGAGCGTCACGGCCACCAATGAGGCGACGGGTGTCCAGCGCACCGTGACCACGGACAGCGCCGGCCACTACCAGATGGCGGCCCTGCCCGTCGGGAGCTATCGGCTCGACGCGCGCCTGGCCGGCTTCCAGCCCAAGGTCGTCAACGCCATCCGGCTGGAAGTCGCGCAGACGGTCGTGCTGAACGTGCAGCTCGGTCTGAGTGGAGTGAGTGAAGAAATCGCAGTGACGGCCGAAGCGCCGGTGATCGAGTCGGCCACGACTTCGGTCGGCCAGGTGATCAACCAGCGCACCGTGCAGGAGATCCCGCTCAACGGCCGCCATTTCGTGGACCTCGGCCTTCTCATCCCCGGCTCCGTGGCTCCCAGCCAGACCGGCTTCCTGACCGCGCCCCTCCGGGGGCAGGGGTCGTTCGCCTTCAACACCGCGGGCAATCGCGAAGACACCGTCAACTTCATGGTCAACGGCGTCAACCTCAACGACCAGGTCCAGAACCAGATCACGTTCCAGCCCTCGATCAACACCGTCTCCGAGTTCAAGGTCGACAACCAGACCCTGAGCGCGGAGTACGGGCGCAGCTCGGGAGCGGTCGTCAACATCGCCACCCGCTCGGGGACCAACTCCTTCCACGGCGAGCTGTTCGAGTTCTACCGGAACCAGGACCTCGACGCCCGGAACTTCTTCAACGTCGCCTCCCAGCCGCAGTCGCCCTTCAAGCGGAACCAGTTCGGGGCCAACCTGGGCGGCCCCCTCGCGAAGAACAAGGCGTTCTTCTTCGTGACCTACGAGGGCCTGCGGCAGCGGCAACAGCTCGACTTCAACAGCGGCGTCCTGAGCGACGCCCAGCGGGCCGCCGTCCAACCTGCTCCCCCTGATCCCGGCCGCGAACGCCACCAGCGCCACCGGAGCCCCGCGCTTCATCGGCACGGGCGTCGCGAACGTGAACATCGACCAGTGGACGGGCGACGTGAGTCACCAGCTCTCGGCCAACGACACCCTGCACGCCTACTACGCGTTCCAGAAGGACCTCCGGGGTGAGCCCAACCTCCAGGGCAACACGATCCCCGGCTTCGGGGACACGCGCAGCTCGCACCGGCAGATCGGCACCCTGAACTACACGCGCGTCTTCGGGCCCAACACGGCCAACGAAGCGCGCCTGGGCTACAACCGCATCAACATCACCTTCGCGCCGAACGTGACGGAGAATCCCCAGACCTTCGGGATCAACGGCGGGATCACGAGCGCGGTCGTCCTGCCCCAGATCACCGTCCAGGGCGTCGGACTGAACTTCGGCGGGCCCAACGGGTTCCCTCAGGGCCGGACCGACACCACCTACGTCCTCTCCGACACCCTGAGCCATGCCCGCGGCCGCCACTCGTTCAAGGTCGGAGGCGAGTTCCGGACCTTCCACAACGTGAACTTCGGCACCAACGGCGGCACTTTCACCTATCCGAGCCTCGCCGACTTCCAGGCCGGACGCGGAAGCGCGTTCACCGTCACCCTCGGCGACATCGACAGCGACCTCACCCAGAAGGCGTTCGGCCTCTTCGCGCAGGACAACGTCAAGGTCCTGTCCAACCTCACCCTGGAGCTGGGCTTCCGCTGGGACCTCCTCGTGTCGCCCGTCGAGTCCGACGATCGCTTCGTCTATTTCGACGTGGCCTCGGTCTCGCTCTACCAGACCGGGCACGGCGGTCCCCGCGACAAGATCTACGGCAACAAGAGCAACTACCAGCCACGGGTGGGCTTCGCCTGGGACCCCTTCAAGGACGGCCGGACGTCCGTGCGGGCGGCCTACGCGCTCCTCAGCGACCAGCCGGTGACGAACATGGTCTCGCAGACCGCGGGCAACCCTCCCCTGGTGACCCCCCTCTCGTTCACGGGGGCGGCGGGCTCGATCCGCCTCGACAACGCGCTCACCGTGGCCCGGGCCTCGTGGCTCGCGCCCTTGAGCGTGGACGACTCCTTCC
>QHVP01000086.1 GCA_003222295.1 Acidobacteriota bacterium
GTGCCGTCGGCGATGCGGACGGCGGCCACGCGTCCGTCGAAGGCGCCGACGATGGCCGCTTCCGCTCCCACGGCGGGGGAGGCCCTCACCTTGGCCCCCATCCGGGCCGACCACACCACCGCCCCGGTGGCGGCGTCGAGGGCATGAAGAAACCCGTCGTCGCTGCCGCACAGCACGCGCCCGCCGGCCAGGGCGGCCGAGGAGAACACCGCGCCCACCTTCCGCGTCCAGATCGTCTTTCCCTTGGCGTCCACGATGCCCACCACCACGCCGGCGGCGATGGGGAGAGGCGAGGAGCGCACGAGCCCGCCCAGCCGCGCGCGATACCGTTCGGCGCCGGGCCACGTCAATCCCGAGCAGCAGCCCCTCGTCGGTGCCGGCGTGCACGACGCCGTCCGCGAGCGTGGGTGAGCATTCGCTGGGGCCGATGGCGACGGTGTGAAGGACGCGGCCGCGCGCGCGGTCGATGAAGAGGAGCCGGCCGTCGGTGGCGGGGACGAGCACGAGGTCGGCGGTGAGGATGGGCGAGGCCACCACCGGCCCCGACGTGAATCGCCAGAGAGGGCGCATCCGCGCCGCGCCCGCGGCCGGACGCGCGCCCGTGCGCGCCGCGTCTCCGCGAAACAGGGGCCAGGCCGGCGCCGCCGCCGCCGACGCGGTGGCCGCGAGCAGCTCGCGCGCGGCCTCCTCCGCCGTCGCGTAGCGATCCGTGCGCCGCGGGGCGGCGAGGGTGGAGAGGACGGCGCGTCGCCGCACCGTCGAGACCTCCGCTTCGGGGGGGCCGTCGAGGCGCCAGGATGGCTCGGCCGGCGTTCCCAGGGCGAGCGCGCTCAGGAGGCAGCCGAGGCGGAACAGGTCCTCGCTCGTCTCGCCGGCCGCGCCGCCGCTGGTCAGGCGCGGCGCGCCGTCGGCCATGGGGATCGTGTCCGGATCCAGGTCCGGGTGGCGCGGAGGCTGCTCGGCGTGCGCGCGCGCGAGCTCCGCCGCCAGCGCCTGGCCGATCGCGAACACGCGATCCTCCGGCAGGCGCGAGGTGAAGTTGCGCGTCGCGCGCCGAAGGTGGTCGGCCAGCGTCTCCTGATCCATGCGAAGCGGCGATTATACGTCTGTCCACCGCGGCTCCCGGATCACGCCAGCGGCAGCGCCCGCCTTTCGAGCGTCTCCGTGATCGGTGGTCGCTCGACGAGGCGCGTGTTCGTCACGCGCTCGTAGGCGCCTCGGAGGCCTGCCGGAGACTGGTGAGCTCGCGGTTGAGCGACGACGAGACCGAGGATCGTCGTGAGCGTTGTCAGCCAGCGCGTCCACACGGTCGTGGCCCTCACCGCGTCGGGCCTTGGGTCGGGCTCGCGACGGTTTGATTGTACGTGATTTGCGTACGATGGTTCGCCTCCTGGAGAGGCGCAGGACCGGCGAGACCGTCCGAATGATCAACAGGGTCTTGTGAAGCCCCAGCGGGCGATTCCGGCGGCGGCAGGGGGCTCTCAGAGCGATGCTCTGATGGGGACGACGATCGTACGCGATCTGAGTACAGTCAGTTGCCCTCGCGAGACACCGCCCCTCAAGACCGCCGACCTTTGGGCGCATCAATTGTGAGCGCGTTTCGTCGCTGCAAGCCGCGCCCACCGCGCGGTGGGCGACGTGCAGCCCGCACGGAACCTGTAGCGCCTGCAAGAACTGCAAGTACTGCCGCCACTGTTCCAAGGAGGGGCTGCCCGCCGCGTAGGTTTCTCACAGCCGCCGCGGTCTGGGATCACCGTCGCAATCGAGGGCGCCAGCGGAGCTGCGCTCTCGGCCCGGGCACCCAAGGACCAACTTCTCGCCTCGCTCAGAGGTGAGGAGATCGTCACGGATCGCCTCGTCCACGGGCCGGGGCGTCCAGCCCAGCTCGCGTCGCGCGCGGCCTGAATCGAGAGAGGCATCGGCGGGCCGGCGCACGCTCTGGCTCGCCTGGCTGATTCTCTCGACGGGCCCGCGCAGGCCCAGCACCTGGGCCACGCGCTGGCCCAGCTCGTAGCGGCTGAGCCGCTCCGCGCCGCCGAGATGGAAGAGACCGGCGGCCGCGCCTTGCAGCACGCGCCCCACGGCATCGGCGACGGACTCGGGATCGATCGGCGTGCGGTACTGATCGTCGAAGAGCCGCGGCCGGCGTCCAGCCGCGAGCGCGGCCGCGACCGACTCGCTGGCCGTGGCGCGCGGACCGTAGCCGCGCCCGATCACGAGCGCGACGCGCAGCACGACTGCACCGGGGCTCTCGCCCAGGATGGCCTCCTCCGCCGCGAGCTTGGTGCGGCCGTAGACGAGGACGGGACGCGCCGGTTCCGTTTCCGCAGAGAAGGCCACGTCGCCGCCGAGCACGAGGTCCGTGGAGAGCGCGATGAGCCGGAGGCCGCGCACACGGCAAAGCCGCGCGATCTCGGCGCTCACCTCGACGTTGCATCGCCGCGCCAGATCCGGCTCCGCCTCGCAGCGATCGGCATCGGCCAGGGCGGCGCTGTGAAGGACCGCGTCCGGCCGCGCGGTCTCGACCGCGCGCTCCACCGTGCCCAGGTCCAGGAGGTCGGCGTCCACCGCGGTGAGGCCGGCCGGCACCGGCGCGTGGTGCCGCATCGCGATCACGTCGTGCGCGGAGGCCAGCCGCTCGGCCAGGCGTCCGCCCAGCAGGCCGGCGGCTCCGGTCACCAGGATCCGGAGCCGGGCCATCAGTCCGCCATGACCGCGCCCCCGTTGACGGCCAGCACCTCGCCGTACATGTACGAGGCGAGGTCGGAGGCGAGGAAGGCCACGGGCCCGGCGATCTCCTCCGGCCGCGCCGGGCGGCCGAGCGGGATCTTCGCGATCGCGCCCGGACCTTCGGGCCCCTCGAAGACGCGCCGTGTCATGTCCGTGAGGACCCATCCCGGGGCCACCGCGTTCACGCGGATCCCGTCCGGAGCCAGCT
>QHVP01000082.1 GCA_003222295.1 Acidobacteriota bacterium
GCGGTGCCACCCGGCAACCTCGTCCGGGAGGATGTCCTTTGTGCCTTTGACGGCTTGTATGGGCATGAGGAGGGCTACCGCGCCTCCGCCTCGGCCAGGTACGTCTCCTTGTACTCGAAGTAGTTCTGGGCGTACGCGCGGAGCGCCTGGCGCTCTTCTTCCGTGATCGGGCGCCGCACCTTTCCCGGGAGTCCCATCACCAGGCTCCGCGCCGGGACTTCCATGCCTTCCGGGACGAGCGTGCCCGCGGCCACGATGCACTCGTCGCCGATGTGGGCGCCGTTGAGGATCGTCGCCCCCATCCCGATCAGGCAGTAGGAACCGATCGTGCACCCGTGGAGGGTGACGGAATGCCCCACCGTCACGTGATCCGCGAGCACGGTCGGGTGCAGCGCCTTGAAGACGTGCACGACGCAGTTGTCCTGGATGTTGGTGTGGGGGCCGATGCGGATGGAGTGCACGTCGCCGCGCACGACCGCGTTCATCCATACGCTCGCGTGGTCGCCCAGCTCGACGTCGCCGATGACCTGGGCGGAGGTGTCGACGTACACGCGCTGGCCCAGTCGCGGAGCGACACCTTTGTAGCGGCGAAGCATGCCCTCTCCAGGAAACCCTCAGTTTATGCCATAGTGGCCCCTCCAACCACAATGAAGGTCGTGGTCGCGACCACTCAGGACCTGTTCGTGCGCGGTGGCGGAGCCACCTATCACGCGGAGGGACTCGCGACCGCCCTTCTCTCGCTCGGCCACGAGGTGGAGACGGTCCGCATCCCCTTCGGGTGGCGCCACAAGTACGAGGTGCTGCGCCAGGCCTATGAGTGGCGGATGCTCGACCTCCGCGAGACCGGCGCCGACCTCGTCGTCACCCTGAAGTTCCCGGCCTTCTACGTGCGCGCCGACCGCAAGGTGGCCTGGGTCCTCCATCAGCACCGGCCCCTCTACGACAACTTCGACCGGCCGGAGTACTCGGCCTTCTCCTCGAAGATCGCGGAGGACGTGGCCATTCGCGACGCCGTGCAGCGCTGGGACACCGCCTACCTGGGCGAGATGCAGCGGATCTTCACGAACTCGCAGACGGTGGCGGATCGGCTCCGCCGCTACAACGGTCTCGAGGGCACGCCCCTCTACCACCCGCCGCCGGCGGCGGGCCGTCTGCGCCCGGGAAGCTTCTCCGACTACGTCCTCTGGGTCGGCCGCCTGGAGGCGAACAAGCGGCCGGGCCTGCTGCTCGATGCGCTCGCCCTCACCAGGTCGAAGCTGCGCGCCGTCTTCGCCGGACGGGGGCCGCAGGAGGATGCCCTGCGGCAGTCCGCGCGGGCGCGAGGGCTGGAAGGGCGCGTCGAGCTGCGCGGCCTCGTTTCCGACGAGGAGAAGGTCGCGCTCTACGCGGGTGCGCGCGCCGTGGTGTACCCGCCTTTCCACGAGGATCTCGGGTACGTCACGCTGGAGGCCTTCCTGGCCGGCAAGCCGGTGATCACCACCGCCGACGCGGGCGGGCCGACGGAGTTCGTGCGTGACGGCGTCAACGGGTTCGTCGCGAACGACGCCCCGGGCATCGCGGCCGCCATCGATGCCTACGCGGACGACGCGGACCTGGCCGCCCGGCACGGAGCCGCCGGGCGCGCGACCTATGCCGAGAAGATCCCGGCCTGGGAATCAGTGTGTGCCCGGCTGCTGGAGGGCGCGTGAGCGACTCCTTCGCCGTCGTGCGCAACATCCTGATGCACATCGCGGCGGGAGTGCTCGTCCACGAGACGCCGCCGGCGGCGGAGGCGCTGCTGGTCGACGACCTGGCCGAGACCCTGGCGGACCTGCTGCGGCAGGAAGAGGCCGCAGCCTTGCAGCGCCCGAGTGCGGATGTTAGCCTGCGCCGCCAATGAGCCAGGCCGAAGTCACCCTCAAGGCGGGCGGATTCGGCCGCACCATGCGCACGGACGCGTGGTGGGTCCAGCCGGCGCTCGTGTTCCTCGTCCTGTCCGCCTTCGTGGTCTATGCCACCTGGGCCGCCCTCCAAGGGAAGGACTACGCGTGGGGGCCATACCTGTCCCCCTTCTACTCGCCCCTCCTCTTCGGTGAGGGGCCCCACGCGTGGTTCGGGCCCCGGCCGAGCTGGTGGCCGGGATGGATCCCCTTCTCCGCCGCCATCCTGATCCTGTGGGTGCCGGCGCTGTTCCGCGTGACCTGCTACTACTATCGCGGGTCCTACTACAAGGCGTTCTGGGCCGACCCTCCCGCGTGCACGGTCGGAGAGCCGCGCGCGTGCTACCGCGGCGAGCGGTCGTTCCCCCTGGTCCTGCAGAACGTGCACCGTTACTTCCTCTATCTGGCCGTGCTCTTCCTTTTCGTCCTCGCCCGCGACGTGTGGGAGGCGCTCTGGTTCGCCGACCCCGTCACGGGGCGAGCGACGTTCGGCGTCGGCGTGGGGACGCTCGTCCTGGCCACCAACGTCGTCCTCCTCGCCGGGTATACCCTGGGTTGCCATTCCCTGCGCCACCTCGTGGGCGGCGGGCGGGACGAGATCTCACGCTCTCCTCTCTGCCAGCGCGCGTACGACGGCGTGAGCGCGCTGAACCGCTGGCATCACCGGTGGGGTTGGCCCAGCCTCGTCGGCGTCGCCTTCGCCGACCTCTACGTGCGCATGCTCGCCATGGGCGTGTGGCACGACCTCAGGCTCCTCTGAATGGCCGATTACGAGACCCATCGCCACGACGTGCTGGTGATCGGGGCGGGAGGTGCGGGCCTGCGCGCCGCCATCGAAGCCTCCGCGAGCGGCGTGTCCGTCGGCCTCGTGTGCAAGTCGCTCCTGGGGAAGGCGCACACCGTCATGGCCGAAGGAGGCATCGCGGCCGCGCTGGCCAACGTGGACGACCGCGACGACTGGAGAGTTCACTTCGCGGACACCATGCGCGGCGGGCAGTACGTGAACAACTGGCGGATGGCGGAGCTGCACGCCAAGGAGGCGCCCGCGCGGGTGCGCGAGCTGGAGGCCTGGGGCGCCGTCTTCGATCGGACTCCCGACGGACGCATCCTCCAGCGCAACTTCGGCGGCCACCGGTATCCGCGCCTCGCGCACGTGGGCGACCGCACCGGCCTGGAGATGATCCGCACCCTCCAGGACCGCGGCGTCCATCAGGGCATCGACGTGCACATGGAGTGCACGGTGACCCGCCTCCTCGTGGACGATGGGCGCGTGGTCGGCGCCTTCGGCTTCGACCGCCCGCGCGGCCGGTTCAAGGTGTTCGAGGCCCGCGCGGTGGTCCTGGCCACGGGCGGCATCGGGCGAGCCTACAAGATCACCAGCAACAGTTGGGAGTACACCGGGGACGGCCATGCCCTCGCCTACGCGGCGGGCGCCGACCTCATGGACATGGAGTTCGTGCAGTTCCATCCCACGGGGATGATCTGGCCGCCGAGCGTGCAGGGGATCCTGGTCACGGAGAGTGTGCGCGGCGAGGGCGGCATCCTCACCAACAAGGACGGGCGCCGGTTCATGTTCGAGGACATCCCCGAGGCGTACAAAGGCCAGACCGCCGACAACGAGGAGGAGGGCTGGCGGTACACCCAGGGTGACAAGGCCGCGCGGCGGCCGCCGGAGCTGCTGACCCGCGACCACGTCTCGCGCTGCATCGTGCGCGAGATCAAGGAGGGACGGGGCAGCCCCCACGGCGGCGTCTACCTCGACATCTCCTGGATCAAGAAGCGGCTCCCCAACGCCGAGGAGCACATCAAGCGCAAGCTGCCCAGCATGTACCACCAGTTCAAGCAGCTCGCGGACATCGACATCACGCGCGAGCCGATGGAGGTGGGCCCGACGACCCACTACGTCATGGGCGGCGTGCGCGTGGACGCGGAGACGCAGATGTCCACCGTGCCCGGGCTGTTCGCGGCGGGTGAATGCGCGGCCGGGATCAACGGCGCCAATCGCCTGGGCGGGAACTCGCTCTCGGACCTCCTCGTGTTCGGCCGGCGGGCGGGCGAGCACGCGGCCCGCTTCGCGCGCGAGAGCGGCCCCGGACGGATCGATCCCGCGCGCGTGGACGTGGCCGCGCGGCAGGCGGTGGAGCCGTTCGAGCGCGGCGACGGCCACGCGGACGGACCGTACCGCGTCCAGCGCGACCTCCAGGAGATGATGCAGGACCTGGTGGGCATCGTGCGCACCGAAAGCGAGATGCGGCGGGCCCTCGAAGGGTTGCAGGGCCTTTGGGAGCGGTCGCGGCGCGTGCCCGTCGACGGCAACCGCGAGTACAACCCGGGTTGGCACACTGCCCTCGACCTCCCGAACCTGCTCACCGCGTCCGAAGCGGTCACGCGCTCGGCCCTGGAGCGCAAGGAGAGCCGGGGCGCCCATTTCCGCGAGGACTTCCCGGACAAGGACCCGGCCTCCGCGAAGTTCAACGTCGTGGTGCGCAAGGCAGCGGACGGAGTGATGCGCGTGGAGCGCGTGCCTATCCCGGAGATGCCCCCGGAGCTGAGACAGGTCATCGAGGAGATGAAGTAATGCCGGCGAGCGCGACCTTCCGCATCCGGCGTGGCGACGCCCAGGGCGGCCGCTTCGTGGACTACACCACCGAGGTCGCGGAGGGCATGGTCGTGCTCGACGCCGTCCACCGCATCCAGGCCGAGAAGGCCCCCGACCTGGCCGTGCGCTGGAACTGCAAGGCCGGCAAGTGCGGGTCGTGCTCGGCCGAGGTCAACGGCGTCCCGAAGCTCATGTGCATGAGCCGGCTCTCGGACCTCCCTCTCGAAAAGCCGATCGTGCTCGAGCCCATGAAGGCCTTCCCGCTGCTCAAGGACCTGGTCACGGACGTGTCCTGGAACTTCGCGGTGAAGAAAAAGGTCAAGCCTTTCAAGCCGCGGCCACCGGACGCGCCCGACGGGACCTGGCGCATGGCCCAGTCCGACGTGGACCGCGTCCAGGAATTCCGCAAGTGCATCGAGTGCTTCCTCTGCCAGGACGTCTGTCACGTGCTGCGGGACCATCGTCTGTACGAGGGCTTCATCGGCCCGCGCTTCCTCGTGCACGTGGCCGCGCTGGAGATGCATCCCCTCGACGTCGAGGATCGGCTCCCGTCGCTCCGCGACGCGCACGGGATCGGCTACTGCAACATCACGAAGTGCTGCACGAAGGTGTGCCCGGAGGGGATCACCATCACCGACAACGCCATCATCCCGCTCAAGGAACGATGATCGTTCCCGATGTCGGGGGGTAACCGCCACGGAGGTACCATGCTGGAGCCCAAGCCCGTGACGCGGGAGGCCATTCCTCGTGCCCTGGAGAAGGCCGAGCGTTATCGGCTCCTGAACGAGCCGGTGGATGCGGAGAGCATCTGCCTGGACGTCCTCACCATCGATCCCCAGAACGCGCGGGCGCTGGTGATGCTGGTCCTCGCCCTCACCGACCAGTTCGGCGAGGGCTCGGCGGATGCCCTCCCGCGCGCGCGTGAGGTGCTCCCTCGGCTCCGGGACGACTACGAGCGCGCCTACTACGCCGGGATCATCTCCGAGCGCCGGGCCAAGGCCCATCTCAAGAGGGGCGGGCACGGCGCCCCGGCCATCGCCTACGAGGCGTTCCAGGAGGCCATGACCTGGTTCGAGAAGGCGGAGGCGATCCGTCCCGCCGGGAACGACGACGCCGTCCTGCGCTGGAACACGTGCGCGCGCATCCTGGCCCGCCACGACCTGCGGCCTGCGCCGACGGACTGGTCCGAGCCTCCCCTCGAGTAGCCGTCGCCCCAGGCCGCGCGAGCGTCGCCGGATTCAATAGTTGACGTAGATCCAGCGGCCCTTCTCCTCCTTCGGCGGGCGGACGTCGAAGAAGGCACGCACGTCGTCGGGCATCGGTCCGCAACGGGCGCGAAGGGCGTCCGCATGCTTCCAGCGTGCGAGCGCCTTCCGGCACTGCCCGTCCCGTTCGTGGATGAAAGGGCCGTCGAGGTCTGCCTCGGTGTGGGCGGTCCGTTCGCGGAAGACCTCGAAGTCGGAGCGGTAGGCCGCAGGCCAACGATCCAGGATGGCCCGCGCCATCGTCGAATGCTCGAGGTAGTCGAGCGGGGACTGCACGCCGCCGCGCGCCGCCGCGACTGCGACCTGCGCCAGCACCGCCACCGCGAGCGCGGCCGCCCAGGTGCGGCGCGGTCCGGCCAGGACGTCCGTCGCCGTCGGCCCCAAGGTGAGCAGATAGGCGATCAGGGGAAACATCCAGACCACGTACCGGCTCGGACCCGTCGTGCCGTGGTTCCAGTTCCCCGTCGCCGAGCAGAGCAGCATCATGAGCGCGAGCACGATGACGAGCGTGCCTTCCACCTTGCGGGCTGGACGCCTCGCCGCCATCACCATGAGCGCGACGAGCAGGCCGACGGTGAGAGGCGCGTACCGCACGAGACCCAGCTCGGGATCGAGCATCAGGGAGCCGGCCTTGCCGATCCCCATCGCGTGCGCGCCCGCCGTCTCGTAGGCGGCGAGGTTGGGGGTCGAGAACTGCGCGAGGAAGAAGAGGGGCGAGGCGAGCACGAGGAGGCCCGCCACGAGCGTCAGCCCCACACGGCCACGAGACCAGGGGACGGGGGCGCCCGCGAGCCGGGGCCGCAGGGCCTCGAAGACGGCGAGGAGGGCCAGCGGCGGATTCTGGATGGAGGCGATGGCGGCGCACAGCGTGGCCAGCCCGCTCGCTCCGCGCGACCCCGCTACCAGGGCGAGGGTGGCCATCGCGAACGACACCACCTCCGGATGGGGCCAGAGCAGGAAGCCGAGCGCCGGCGAGGACAGGAGCAGCGCGGCCGCCGCGCGCGGGGCCCACGTCCCCGCGGGCAAGAGGAGGAGCACGGCGGCGATCGCGCCTCCCAGCGCGATCGCGTTGGTCAATGGGCCGGCCTTGAGCACGTCTCCGCCCACGGCGCGCAGGGCCAGCCGCGCCGGCAGCGTGAGCAGCGGGTAGAAAGAGAAGTGATAGCAGTAGAGCCGGCCATCGCGTCCCTCGAAGTAGTTGCCGAGCGCGTCGTCCGGCGAGGCGGCGATCCCCGACGCCGCCGCCCGGCGGCGCAGCGCCTCCACGTCGCCCGGCCGCAGCTCGGGACTGCCGTGCGCGGCCCACGACTCGGCTATGAGGAGATACTCGGGCGCGTCGCCGAACGGACGCGGCGGAAGCGCGAGCGCCACTCCCGTCAAGACCACGAAGGCGCCCACCGCGATCACGCGATCGACGGCCGTCACCCCAGCCAGGCGGCCACCTCGGTTCCGTAGGACGGACCCATCGCCTGCACGAGGTCGTTGTGTCCCGCTCCGGGGACGACGTGCAAACGCCGCGGCTCCCGGGCGGCCTCGAACAGCGCCTCCGCGTGGGCCAGGGGCACGATCTCGTCGACCTCGCCGTGCAGGATCAAGACCGGCGCTTGCAGGCGCGCGATCCGTTCCAGGTTGGGATAGGCGTCCCCGGCCAGCGCGGACAGCGCGGCCGGATAGTGCTGGCGCGCCACGTCGCGCAGGCTGGTGAAGCTGGACTGCAGCACGCAGGCCAGGGGGGGCGCCTCCAGCGCGAGGCGCAGCGCGACCGCGCCGCCCAGCGACTCCCCCATGTAGACAAGGCGCGCCGGATCCACATGTCCGCCCGCCACCAGCGCGGCCCGGGCGGCGTGGGCGTCCCGGTGCAGGCCTTCCTCGTTCGGCCGCCCCGTGCTGCGGCCATACCCGCGGTAATCGAGGAGGAGCAGGTCGAGGCCGGCCGCGGTGAGCGCCACCGCATGCTCGAGCCGATGCGAGACGTTGCCCGCGTTGCCGTGAAAGAAGAGGACGTGGCCGCGCACGGGCATCACGCGCGTGGGGATCCACCAGGCGTGCAGTCGCTCTCCGTCCTCGGTCGGGATCGTGAGGTCGGTAAAGGCCAGCCCCACGTCCGCGGGGTCTCCGTAAAGCTCCCGGTCGGGGAAGTAGACGAGCGAATCGACGAGCGTGGACCACATGGCGCGGAACCGGCCCTCATCGTGCCTCACTCCCCCGCCGCCGTCATCCGGTTGGGATCGTCGCCATGTGACGTCCCTGGTCACCCAGGTCGACGGCCGCCTGGATGAGATCGCGAGTCATCGCCGCCCCTGATCGCGATGGCGCCGCCGGTGCCTCCGGGGCCTACAATCGTCTGGGGAGACTGAACGTGGGGGCCATTCACACTCGGCGGGCGTTCCTGGAGAGGGCGGGGCGCGCCCCCTGGCCGCGGGACCGCCGGTTGTGGCTCCCTCGCCGGCGACGCTGCCGACTCTCGCCCAGCGCTTCTCGGACCTCCGGCGCCATTTCATCTTCGATTTCTATCCCTGGTACGGCGGGCCGCCCGACTACCTCCACTGGGACTATCTCGACCGGCGGCCTCCGCTCGACCTTTCCTCGAACTACGTCCCGCGGCTGGGTCCGTACGATTCGCGCGCGCGCGCCGTGCTCGAGCAGCAGGCGCGGTGGATCGCCGACTCCGGCGTGGGTGCGATCGCCCTGAGCTGGTGGGGCATCGGCCACTACACGGACGCGGCCGTCCACGACGTGATGGACGTGATGGCGCACCACGACATCAAGGTGACGTTCTGCCTGGAGCCCTATCGCGACGACCGCGGCAAGGTCTTCGCCAAGGACGTCCGCTACCTCGTCCGCGAGTACGGAGAGAAGCGTGGCTTCGACGCGATGCTGCTGCTGCGCAGCGCGGACGGCCGCGAGGGCCCACTCTTCAAGGGGTTCGCCTGCATCCTCCCCACCGATTCCACGGACTGCCACGGCCAGACGAGCCCGATCTCGAACTACACGACGGACGGGCAGTGGCGGTCGCAGACGGACGAGGTCCGGGAGGCATTGCGCGGACAGTTCGACCACGTGACGCTCCTGGCCGATTCGCTCCACTGGACACGGACGCTGGCGGCGGGCTTCGACGGGATCACGGCCTTCGACAACTACATCGGGCCCGACCGTTACGCAGGGTACGCCGCGGGCGCGTCCGCCAACGACCTCGTGTTCTCGTTCAACGTCAATCCCGGCTTCGACATGATCGTGGACCGCGAGGCCCCTCCGGGATCGTGCTACGCGCCGCCGGCCTTCGCTCCGCCCACGGAAGCGGCCATCGACTGGTCGCGCAGCGAGGAGCGGGAGCGCGCGGCCCGCCTGAGCCAGATGCGCATCGCCTCCGCCTTCCAGGCCACGCTCGCCGTGCAGAGCGATCCCGCGCTCTCCAACGCCCGCCGCGGGTTCTTCCTCGTGTACATCAACTCGTTCAACGAGTGGCACGAGGGGCACGCCTTCGAGCCGATGAAGGACTTCGGACAGCTCACGGCCGAGGAGCGCGTGCTCGGCTACCACAACCCCTCCGACGGGTCGTACCGCCTGGACACGCTGGGCGCCCTGCTGCGGCCCGTCCTCGCGGACCGGACCGGCGCCGGAGCGGAGGCCGCCGGGGTTACGATTCCCACAGGAGGACACACCCGTGCCCGAGACATTCCCCAGACCCGGTGAGGATCGCGTCCCGCCCTTCTCGACCCCGGCCGCGGCGCCGAGCGGCCACCGGCGCGTGCCTCCGCCCGTCAACGAGCGGGTGAAGGCGTACGCGCCCGGCTCGCCGGAGAAGGCCGAGGTGAAGGCGCGCCTGAGGCAGATGGCCGGGGAGACGATCGAGATCCCTCTCGTCATCGGCGGGCGCGAAGTGCGCACGGGCGAGACCGCGAACACGGTCATGCCGCACGACCACGGGCACACCGTGGCGCGCTGGCATCGCGCGCGGCGCGAGGACGTCGAGCGGGCGATCGCGGCCGCCGCCCAGGCCCACCGCGACTGGTCGGCCTGGCCGCTCGAGGATCGCGCCGCCATCTTCTTGAAGGCGGCCGAGCTGCTGGCCACGACCTGGCGCCCCGTCCTGAACGCCGCCACCATGCTCGGCCAGTCGAAGACGATCTTCCAGGCCGAGATCGACGCCGCCTGCGAGATGGCGGACTTCTGGCGGTTCAACCCCTTCTACGCCCAGCAGCTCTATGAGGAGCAGCCGATCTCCGATCGCGGCGTCTGGAACCAGCTCGAATACCGGCCCCTCGAAGGGTTCGTCTACGCGATCACGCCCTTCAACTTCACGGCCATCGGCGGGAACCTCCCCACCGCGCCCGCCCTCATGGGCAACACCGTCCTCTGGAAGCCCGCCTCGTCCGCGATGCTCTCCGCCTGGTACACCCTGCGCCTCCTGCAGGAGGCGGGGCTGCCGCCGGGCGTCATCAACCTCGTGGCGGGCGACGCGGCCATGATCACGGAGACGGCGCTGAGCCACCGCGACCTCGCCGGCGTCCACTTCACCGGCTCCACCTCCGTCTTCAACTCGATGTGGAAGACGATCGGGGCCGGGATGTCGCGCTACCGCTCGTACCCCCGGATCGTGGGCGAGACGGGGGGCAAGGACTTCATCGTGGCCCACCCCTCCGCCGACGCGGAGGCCCTCGCCGTCGCCATCGTGCGCGGCGGGTTCGAGTACCAGGGCCAGAAGTGCTCGGCGGCGAGCCGCGCCTACGTGCCGCGGTCGCTCTGGCCCGACGTGCGCGACCGCGCGGTGGCCATGATGCGTGAGATCAAGATGGGCGACGTGACCGACTTCCGCAACTTCATGGGCGCGGTCATCGACGCGCGCGCGTTCGAGAAGATCAGCGAGTACCTGGCCGAAGCGAAGCGCAGCGCGAAGATCGTCGCCGGCGGCGGCGCCCGCGGCGAGAAAGGCTGGTTCATCGAGCCGACGCTGGTGGAGGCGGAAGACCCCGGGCATCGCCTGCTCTGCGAGGAGATCTTCGGTCCCGTGCTCACCACGCACGTCTACGACGACGCGCGCTGGGCGGAGACGCTCCAGGTCGTCGACTCGACGTCACCGTACGCGCTGACGGGATCCGTCTTCGCCCAGGACCGCCGCGCGGTGCGCGAGGCCTCGTCCGCCCTGCGCCACGCCGCCGGCAACTTCTACGTCAACGACAAGCCGACGGGGGCCGTGGTCGGCCAGCAGCCGTTCGGCGGGGCCCGCGCCTCGGGCACGAACGACAAGGCGGGCTCGAAGCTCAACCTGGTGCGCTGGGTCAGCGCGCGCACGATCAAGGAGACGTTCGCGCCGCCGCGGGATTACAAGTACCCGTTCATGGCGGAGGAGTAGGAAGTCGCCCGTCGGACGGCGCGGCGGGCGCGCGACGGCCATCGAGGGGTCGCCGTTGGCGGGAGGATCCGGCCCGAGCGTTGGCGTCGGTCACAAGCCTCTCATCGCTAAACAAGGCCATCGGTGCCGGTGGACATCGCACCACGCGCCGTTTCCTGAAATCGGTCTGCCTCACGGACTACTGAAGTCCCGTGAGGGCCGAAGACCAGCTGGGCCTCGTATTGGTTGTGTCGCCGACAACGGAGGGAGATGTTCTCCACGGTGGCCAATCCTCCCAGCGCGTAGGGCTGGATGTGATGGAACTCCAGAAACGTGCGCTCCGTGCATCGATGTCCGTCTTGGGGGACGAAGGCGCACTGCCCGCCATCATGCTGCGAGACTGCGCGCTTGACGTCCCTCGGGATATCCCGCGAAGGGACAACGGGTGTGCGAAGTTGCCTATCCGCCCCGGGGCGGATCGGACGCGGCCGCGGCTTCGCGGCTGCCCCGAGCTTGGCTTTCTCCACCTTCTCGAGAAGCAAAGTGAGGGCGCGGTCGAAGATCGCACCCGGGTCGCCGTCCGGAATGTCGCGACGGAGGAGGGCCTGGACGCGCCGTAGCTTGTCGTGGCTCTCCTTGCCGATCGTGAACTGGACACGGTAGCGTTCCGGCGAAGTGGTCTCGATGATCGGGCGGCGCTTCGTCGGTAGCGGCTGCGGAGAGCTGATCGGTGGTGCCGGTTCGGGAGACCGAAGCATGGCCGCCTCGACGCGCGTCGCCGGCGACGTGGCTGCGGGAATCACCGTAGGCGCTGGCGTGACCGTTGGGAGTTTCCGGACGGAAGACGGGACATCGGGTCGCGGCGCCAGCTCCGCGACCAGGGCCTCGATCTCGCGCCGGCTTCGGCCACCGGCCCGAGCGAGGACGGTTTCGTGGTTTTCCGGTGTGAGGTGCGGACGCAGGATCCGGACGGAGGTGAGGGACATCGCGCCGGAGGCCAGCAGGTCGAGGATCGCCGGGAAGTCTCGGCAGGCTCGGGCCGCCTAGATGCGGTTGCAGGTGGCGTCCTCGGAGAGCTGGAGCACCTCCGTGCAGTACGTGAAGAGCGAACCGTGGCCTTCGGCGGCGAAGAGAGCGGGTCGGGCGTCGAGCGCGGCCAGGTGAGCCACGAGCTCCACCGAAGCCTCCCTTTCCTTGCCGGCAAGCGCACCGACGCGTGCGAGGAGATCGTGATCCGAGAGGCTAGAGGCGAGAGCGAGGATGTTCGTGTTCATGTCCCTATAGATATCACGGTGATTTTTGGGCCTCGGCCAGGCCTCTGGAGCGCGTCAGGAGCGTCGCGGCGACCTGGGTTCCGCGCGCGTGATACCTTTGCCGCGGAAACAGTGCAGAGACGCAAGGACGCATTCCAGCAGCGGTTGTAGGCGTGAGCGCGCCGGGGAACGAATCGCACGCTCGGAAACCCAGGTCCGAAATGTCTGATGTCAGATAGAAATATTTGACGTCCGAAAAAGGCGCGCGACGCCATCACTCCGTCCGATTCCCCCTGTCGCCGAGCCCCATCTCGTCGAGGAGGGCCGCGTCCTCACGCCAGCCCTCGCGGACCTTCACGAACAGCCCCAGGAATATCTTCGCGCCCAGGAAGTCCTCGATCTGCCGGCGCGCGGCCGTGCCCACCTCCTTGAGCATGGCCCCGCCCTTCCCGATGAGGATCCCCTTCTGGCTCTCGCGCTCGGCGAAGATGGTGGCCTCGATGCGCACCAGCCCCTCTTCTTCCTTGAAGCTCTCGATCACGACGCCCGTCGCGTAGGGGATGTGTAGGGGATCTCCTCCCGGGTCAGGCGCAAGATCTGCTCGCGCACCATCTCCGCCACGAAGAAGCGCTCCGGGAGGTCGGTGAGGAAGTCCTCGGGATAGAGGCGCGGCCCCTCCGGCAGGTGCTTCAACAGCAGGGACGACAGCACGTCCACGTTGTCGCCGTCGCGGGCGGAGATGGGCACGACCTCCACGAAGTCGAGGAGAGTCCGGTACTGGTCGATCACGGAGAGGATCTTCGGCTTGGGCACGCGGTCGATCTTGTTGATGGCGAGGATCACCGGGCGGTGGGCCTTCTTGAGCACTTCGCGCATGTAGCGGTCGCCGGGCCCGTAGGCCTCGGTGACGTCGATGACCCACACCGCGAGGTCCACCTGCCCCAGGCTCTTCTCCGCCGTGTCGACCATGCGCCGGTTCATGCGGTGCATCGGCTTGTGGATACCCGGCGTGTCGAAGAGCACGATCTGGCCCTCGGCCTTGTTCACGACGGCCAGGATGCGGTTGCGCGTGGTCTGGGGCTTGTCGGAGACGATGGCGACCTTCTGCCCGACGAGCTGGTTCACCAGCGTGGACTTTCCGACGTTGGGGCGCCCGACGACGGACACGAAGCCGGCGCGGCCCCCGGCCGTCGGCGGCGTCAGTGACACGCGCCGGTGCCGCTGTCCGCGAGCGGCATGCCGGCCGAGGCCAGGAACTTCCACTCGTAGCTGGTGGGAGCGAGCCGCAGGGCGAGGACGCCGAAGCTGGTGGTGTCCTGGATCTCGCTGTTGGCCAGGATGGTGCGGAAGGGCGTGATGCTGCGGCCTCCCGTGCCCACGACGAACTCCCGCAGGCCGTGCTCGGGATCGGAGGTGCCGTCCGGGCGCTGCGGCGCGAAGCGTTCGTAGTGATGGTCGTGACCGCAGAGGTAGACGTCCGCCCCGTACTCGTAGAGGGCCTGCCACAGCGGGGTCAGGTTCGCACTGCTCCCATTGATGCCGGAGCTGAAGCGCGGATGGTGCGCGTAGGCGAGCGTGCAGGGCCGCTTGTTCTCCTGCAGGTCCTGGCGCAGCCAGCGCTCCTGGGGCGAGTTCACCGCGCAGCCTCCGCGGATGGCGCCGCAGTTGCTGTTGAGGGCGACCAGGTGCCAGTCCCCGACCGTGTAGCTGTAATACCCCTTGTCGCGCTCGCCCGCGATGCCGGTGAGCGCCCCTGGCCCGTTGAAGAAGTCGAAGTAGCCGCGCGCGGTGGGGTCTTCCTGGTACTCGTGGTTGCCGGGCACGGGGCGGCTGATCGCGCGGACGCGGCCCCAGGAGAGGTTGTAGGCCGTGGCGTACTCGCTCTCGGAACCCGTCTCGTATTGGTTGTCCCCGAGGGGAAGGACGAGGTCGGGAGCGAGCGTCTCGACCACGGCCAGGGTCTGGAGGTGGCGGCAGGGATCGCGCGATCCCGGTGCGCACACGATGTCGCCGGCGGCGGCGATGGTGGGCAGGCGCACGGGCTCGGCGGACGGGAGTGGCTGCGGCGAAGGGACGGGCGTCGGGGAGGCGCCGCCGCAGGACGCGCCCACCACGATCGCCGTCCCCAGCGCGCCGAGGAGCAGGAGGCGGCGGGCCCTCACGAGGCCTCGGCCTGCGCGGGCTTGCGCCGGAACCGCACGCGGTTGACGCGCTTGTGCTCCGCGGAAACGACCTCGATGGTGAATCCCTTGTAGTCGATCCGCTCTCCCGTGCGGGGGACGCGACCGAACGCGGCCGCCACCAGGCCTCCTACCGTGTCGACATTGTCTCCCTCGGCGAGCGGCACTTCCAGCGCCTGCTCCAGACGGTCGACGTTCACCCGTCCCGCCACCAGCACCGCCCCGTCCGGCTCCACCACGATCGGCTCCGCTTCCACGTCGTATTCGTCCTTGATCTCCCCGACGATCTCCTCGACGATGTCCTCGACCGTCACCAGCCCCGCCGTGCCGCCGTACTCGTCGATGACGACCGCGAAGGTGATGCGGCCGGCCTGGAACTCCTGCAGCAGCTCCGCGATCATCTTCGTTTCCGGGACCACCAGGGCGGGCCGCACCAGCGGCCGGAGGGGGTCGGAAGGCGATCCCTCGTGGTCGATGAGATCGCGCACGGTGACCACGCCGACGATGTCGTCCAGGTTCTCCGCGAACACGGGGATCCGGCTGTACTTCGTCTCACGGATGAGGCGCGTGAGGTCGCCCACCGTCGCGCTGGCGGGCAGGGCCACGATGTCGGGGCGCGGCGTCATCACGTCCTTGACGTGGGTGTTGGCGAACCGCACCACCGCCGTGATCAGCCGATCCTCGTTGGTGTCGTGCACGGGCGCCGGCGGGACCTCCGGCACCGGCGTCGGCATCTCCTCGTCCGCGGCCGAGGCCGGCTCGCCGCGCGCGCGGCGGCGCAGCGTGCGCACGAGCGGATTCATGAGCTGCACGTAGACGTGGAAGGCCGGAAGCAGCAGGAGGAGCGACCGCTCCGGGTTCCGGCGCACCAGGCTGTAGGGCAGGGTCAGGCGGAGGAGGAGGAGGTAGATGACCATGGCCCCGAACGCCACCACGATCGCCCAGTGCTGGAGGCGCTCCAGGAACATCGCGGTGATGACGACGGTGATGCCGACGTGGGCGGTGTAGGTGCCGATGTGGATCGGCATCAGCAGGCTGGGTGGGTCCTCCAGGTACCGGTTCACCAGCTCCGCGCGCGGGTTGTTGACCGCGAGGTGCGCAAGGCGCCGCCGCTTCACGAGGTAGAAGGCGGCCTCCACCGCCGCCAGCGAGATGGAGATGGCCACGAGCAGGACCGCGGTCAGGACGAGCACGATGGCGGAGATCACGAGGGGCGCTCCCGGGCCGAGCGCGCGCCCGTGCCGATGAGCCTCTTCCGCAATCGCGATTCCAGGCGGTCCATCGTCCCGTCGTCCGTCTCGTGGTCGTAGCCGAGGATGTGCAGGAAGCCGTGCAGGGTCAGGATCTCCAGCTCCTGGCTCAGCGTGCGGCCGAAGCGGGGCGCGTTGCGGGCCGCGCGGTCGAGGCTGATCACGATGTCGCCCAGCCCGACCTCACGGCTTTCGGAGTCGCCGGAGTGAATCCGGCTCCTCCTCTTCTTGACGCCGGGCGCAAAGCGCCCGCCGTGGGGACCGGGAAACGACAGGACGTCGGTCGCCTTGTCCTGGTGGCGGTAACGGGCGTTGAGGCGCCGCACGGGCGCGTCGCTGGTGAGCACCAGCGCGACCTCGCCCGACACGCGCAGCGCGCGGGCCGCGTCCTGGATCACCCGCCGCAGGCGCCCCGCCGGAATCCGCCGGCGCCGCTGCTGGTTGAGCAGGACCACCTCGAGGGGCGCCGAACGCCTTCTCACCGCCGTGGGCCTCAGCGCGCCGGCGCCTGCGCCGCCCCGTAGGCGTCGTAGGCCTTGACCACCGCCGCCACCAGCCGATGCCGCACGACGTCCTTCTCGTCGAAGTAGACGAACGAGATGCCCTTCACGCCGGAGAGCACCGCGATGGCCTCCACGAGGCCGGACGTGCGGCCCATGGGCCGAAGCCGATGCGGGTGAGCACCATCTTCATCTGCTCGGTGGTCGTGTTCTGGGCCTCGTCGATGATCACGAACGCGTCGTTGAGGGTGCGGCCGCGCATGAAGGCGATGGGCGCGACCTCGATCGCGTTGCGCTCGAGGAGGCGCGACACCCGGTCGTAGTCGAGGAGGTCGTAGAGCGCGTCGTAGAGCGGACGCAGGTAGGGGTCGACCTTGTCCTGCAGGTCGCCGGGCAGGAAGCCCAGCTTCTCCCCCGCTTCCACCGCCGGGCGAGCGAGCACGATGCGCGCGACGGACTTCGCCAGGAGGCTGCTCACGGCTTGCGCCACGGCCAGGTAGGTGTTGTGGTTGACGAACCCGTTGGCGACGAAGGAGTGGCTCCCGGGCACGGTCAGGTCGAACACATGCGCTCGCGAAGGCCGGATCCGTGCAACCTCGAGGAACAGGAGGCGGTGGTCGACGAGGTCCTGCAGCGGCTCCCGCGCGGCGGGATAGGTCCCGCCGTCGTAAAGGAGCGCGACCAGATGCCCGAGCGTATCGTAGCTCGGACGGCGCCGGCCGATCCGGTAGTCGCCGAACGTCTTGTGTTGTGAGTGCGTCAAGGTCGCCGTTCGCATGGCGGCGCGGATGGCGGGGGCAATGAAGGGCACGACGTCGACGTTCGTATTGAAGGGTGCCCAGCGTCGCCGCGACCGCTTGCGTTCGAGGCGGAAGCCGATCCTCTCGTCGAAACGCCGGGCGTCGACACCCGTGATCGTCAGCCGCTGCGAAATGTGCGGGCGGCCCTGGTAGCGGCCTCGCTTCACGCCGCGTGCGGCCACGATCCCGAAGTTCAGGAGGACGGTCTGTACCTGCCTCGCCAGGGTCAACGATACGGTCGAGAAAGTGATCGTTCCGTCCCGGCGGTCGACGGTTCCGTCCGCGTCGAACAGTCCGGACAGAAAGGCAGCGACGATGGCTTCCGGCGCCGCGAGGATGGTGCGCGGTATCCGCTTCGTCCGGGCCGTTCCCAGCGAGAGTCCGAGGTGCATGCACAGTCCGGACAGTTGTGAGCTGGCGATCACGTAGTCGCCGGGCCGGGTATTCGGGAACACATGGAGCCCGAAACGGGCGGCCAGGCCCTTGAACGCGGCGACCGCGTCGCGGTCGACGGAAGAGAGGATGACCCGGTTGCGGAAGCTCAAGCATCCGTCTCCCACGATCAGGCCCAGGACGTAGGACAGCTCCGCGTCGAGCGCTTCGATACGGACGGGCTTGGAGGTGTGATCGTGCGGGTTGAGCGTTGCCTTCCAGCTCACGCCGACCTGATCCCCGAACAACCGCTGCCCCCGCTGCAGCGCGACCACGTCGCCGATCCGAAGGTGGTCCGCGCGTCGCCAGTCGAGCTGCCCGTTTGCATCCAGCACGAGCAACGGATGCTCGGGCGTGGCTTCGATCGAATAGCCCAGCCGCGTGTGGATCCGGAGGGTGTCCGACTCGCCACCGTCGTACACGTGAGTGGCGGTCTCGCGGCCATCGAGGCCGTGGATGCCGAGCGACACCGCCACCGTCTGGTCCTTGGCCGTCCCGGATACCAGTTGGCCGATCTCGATCAGCCCCTTCGACGTCAGCACCAGGGAATCGGCGGCGATGCACTTGCCCGTCCCCGCGGGGCCTATCCCGAACACCATGTCGTTCTTCTCGAGCTCTTCCAGGTACGCGCGCTGGTTGAGGCTGCGCGGGACCACCACCTTCTTGGCCCCGCGAATGGCGGCCTTCATCAGGAAGTCGCGCAGGCGCGCGCCCGGGTCCTGGCTGAGGAGCTGGGCGGCCACGCGGACGTCGCCCGGGGAGGCGGCGTAGCCGTCCTTCATCATCGACCCGAGCTGATCGAAGAGCTGCACGACCACGTCCTCGCCCTCGCCCTCCCCCTCGACGAGCAGCGTGGAGCCGTCGTTCTTGATGCGGACCTTGAGGTTGTCCTCGAGGAAGCGGAGGTTCTCATCGCGGTTCCCGAACAGCGTCTCCGCCGCTTGCTCCGGAAGGGCCACGCGCTTCATGGCGTGACGCCACGCGCGTCGGGAGGCGTGCTCAGGAGGGCGTGAATGGGCAGCCACTCATCTGGTTGGTGGCCGCAGCGCAGCCACTCACATCGGAGGTGGCCGCAGTGCAGGCGGGGAGGGGTGCGAGAGGACGTCTTGGGGGCTCCGCCCGCATGAAAATAGCCTATCACTAGGTCGAGCGGATCACCACGACGCCGAGATCGCGGAGCTGATCGTCCCTTACCGGTGAAGGAGATCCGGTCATGAGGTCGGTGAAGCTCGCCGTCTTGGGGAACGCGATCACGTCCCGGATCGACGGTTCCCCGGCCAGGATCATGACGATACGGTCGACGCCGAGCGCGATCCCCCCGTGCGGGGGGGTCCCGTACTGGAGGGCCTCCAGGAAGAAACCGAACCGGTCCCGGGCCTCCTCGTCCGACATCGACAGGATCCGGAAGATCTTCGCCTGCAGCTCGGATTCGTGGATACGGAGGCTGCCCCCTCCGACCTCGTATCCGTTGAGCACGATGTCGTACGCCTTTGCCCGCACCTTCCCGGGATCGGTGTCGAGGAGGTGGCGGTCCTCGTCCCGCGGTGCCGTGAACGGATGGTGCAGGCTGACGTAGCGCTTCTCTTTCGCGTCATAGCCGAAGAGCGGGAACTCGGTCACCCAGAGGAAGCGGAAGGCCTTCTCGTCGACGAGCTTGAGCTCCTTGCCCATCTCCAGGCGGAGGATGCCCATGGCCATCGACACCGGCTCCTCCGCGTCCGTGCCCACGAGGATGGTGTCGTCCTTGGCCGCGCCGACCCTCTCGAGGAGCCGGCGGGCGACGGTTTCACTCGCACCCTTCTTACCGAGGTTCGTCACCGCGTCATCGCCTGCCTTCAGGACGAACAGGTTTCGCTTGGAAGCGCGTGAATCCGGGACGATGCGGCCGAGCCAGAGTTCCTCGTTGACCTTCCGCAGCCGTGTGCCCGACACACCCGAGGACGCGGGAAGCACGATGGCCCGGCACCGTGCTCCCGCGTCGACAAGGCCGGGGAAGGTGTCGAGGCCGAGCGTCTTCATCTCCTGGGAGACGTCCGTGATCGGCATGCCGAAGCGCAGGTCGGGCTTGTCGCTCCCGTAGCGCTCCATGGCGTCCTTGTAGGTGAGGCGCGGGAACGGCGGCGCGACCTCGACCCCGGCCAGACGCGCCAGCTTCACGTACAGCTCTTCCGTGATGTCGAAGACGGTCTCCTCGCGCGGGAACGACATCTCGACGTCCACCTGGGTGAACTCGGGCTGGCGGTCGGCGCGGTTGTCCTCGTCGCGGAAGCAGCGCACGACCTGGAAGTAGCGGTCCATGCCCGCCACCATCAGGATCTGCTTGAAGAGCTGCGGGGACTGCGGCAGCGCGTAGAAGCTGCCGTGATGGATGCGCGAGGGCACCAGGAAGTCGCGGGCGCCTTCCGGCGTCGATTTCGTGAGCATGGGGGTCTCGATCTCGTAGAACCCGTGCTCGTCGTAGTGCCGGCGCACTTCCATCGTCACCTGGTGCCGGAGCTTGATGTTGCGGTGGTAGCGCGGCCGCCGCAGGTCGAGGTAGCGGTACTTGAGCCGGATCTCTTCCGCGGTGTTGATGTCGTCCTCGATCGGGAAGGGCGGCGTGCGCGCCTCGCTGAGGACGCGGATCTCGCGCGCGTTGACTTCGACCCCGCCCGTGGGGATCTTGGGGTTGACGGTATCCGCGGAGCGCGCAGCCACTTCTCCGACCACCGCCAGCACGTACTCGCCGCGCACGTGGTCGGCGGCGTCGTGGGCCTCCTCGGAGACCTCCGGACGGGCCACCACCTGGCAGACGCCCTCGCGGTCGCGCAGGTCGATGAAGATGACGCCGCCGAGGTCGCGGCGGGCGGCCGCCCAGCCCATCAGCGTCACCGTCTGCCCGACGTGCTCGGGGCGAAGGGTGCCGGCGTAGTGCGTGCGCGTGAGGTTGCCCAGCGTCTCAGCCAACGGTCGTCTCCTTGATGAGGCTTGGCCATCTCGTCCTCGCCCAGGATGGCCACGAAGCGTGCGCCCAGCTTGTCCGCCCTCTTCATCTGGGACTTCAGGCCCCGGCCCTCGTGGTCCATCATCACGCTGACCCCGGCCTGGCGGAGCTGGCGCTGCAGCCGGAGGGCGAAGTCGCGTCCCTCCGCCGCCAGCGGGGCGAGGAAGACCTCGCAGCGCGCCTCCACCGGCACGGGAGGGATCAGCATCACCAGCCGTTCCATGCCCAGGGCGAAACCGATGCCGGGAATGTCCGGGCCTCCGAGCTCCTTCACGAGCCCGTCGTAGCGTCCGCCTCCGAGCACGCTGTTCTGCGCGCCCAGCTCCCCGCTCAGCACCTCGAACGTGGTGCGGACGTAATAGTCCAGGCCGCGCACCAGGCGATGGCTGAGGCGATAAGGGATGTGGAGGAGCTCCAGCTCGCGCCGCACCTCCGCGAAGTGCGCGCGGCACTGGTCGCAGAGGTGGTCCGAGATCCTCGGGAGCGATTCGATGACGGGCTGGTCCTCGGGAACCTTGCAGTCGAGGACGCGGAGCGGGTTCGTCTCCGTGCGGCGCTGGCAATCGGCGCACATTCGCGTCACCGACGGAGTTGAGCACCAGCTCGTACTGGGTCAGGCCGCAGCCTTCGAGGTACGCGAGCGCCATCTCGACGACCTCGACGTCGATCGACGGGCTGGTGACGCCGAAGACCTCCACGTTGACCTGGTGGAACTGGCGGTAGCGGCCCTTCTGCGGGCGCTCGCGGCGGAACATCGGCCCCAAGGTGTAGACCTTGAGGGCGGGGTCCGTGTTGATCAGGTTGTGCTCGATCACCGCGCGGACGGTCCCCGCGGTCGCCTCCGGACGCAGGGTCAAGGAGCCCCCGTCGCGGTCCTCGAAGGTGTACATCTC
>QHVP01000559.1:0-397 GCA_003222295.1 Acidobacteriota bacterium
CGCAGAGCCAGGTCGACCTCGTGGGCATCGCCACCGAGGCCGAAGCCGTCGAGCGCGTGACCGCCTTTGCGAAAGGCGTTCCCAGGGGGGAGTGGATCCTCGGACGCGGCTGGGACGAGGGGGCGTGGGCCAACCACTACCCGACCCAGCAGCTCCTGAGCGAGCGTGTCCCGGATCATCCGGTCGTGCTTTCAGGCCTGCACACCTTCGCAGTGTGGGGAAATCGCCTCGCCCTCGAGCGTGCGCATATCGCGCGAACGTCACCCGCGCCTGAAGGTGGAACGATCGTCAAGGACGGCAGCGGCGAGCCCACGGGCATCCTCCTGAACCGCGCCACGTCGCTGCTGACCGACGCCGTCCCCGCGCCAACCGAAGCCCAGTACGAGTCCTTCGTCCT
>QHVP01000559.1:523-2355 GCA_003222295.1 Acidobacteriota bacterium
GGCGCGGCCCCGATCGCGACCAGGGGCGCATGCTCACCACGCGCGCGGTGAAGGCCTTCTACGACGGGGCGCTCGGCTCGCGCGGCGCGCGGCTGCTCGACGATTACGCGGACCGGCCCGGCCACCGCGGCGTGAGCGGCACGCAGTACGGCTTCGACCTGTCCCTCGTGGCGGACATGATGAAGGCCGGCTTCCAGGTCGCCATCCACGCCATCGGCGATGCCGGCAACCGCGAGACGCTGGACTTCATCGAGTCCGTGCTGCGGGCGGCGCCGGAGGCGCGCGCGCTCCGCCACCGCATCGAGCACGCGCAGGTCCTCCACCCCGACGACGTCCCGCGCTTCGCCCGGCTCGGGGTGATCGCGTCGATGGAGCCCCCGCACTGCGTCGAGGACAAGGCGTGGGCGGAGGCGCGCCTCGGTCCCCAGCGCGTCACGGGTGCGTACGCGTGGCGGACGCTGCGCCTCGCGGGGTCGCGGCTCGCCTTCAATTCCGACCTCACCGGCTCCGACCACGACATCTTCTACGGCCTGCACTCCGCGATCACGCGGCGCGACAAGCAGCTCCAGCCACCCGGTGGCTGGTATCCCGAGCAGCGCATGACCCCGGAGGAGGCGGTGCGCGGCTACACGACGTGGAACGCCTACGCCGCGTCGTGGGAGAAGGAGTCGGGCGTGCTCGCGCCCGGCCGTTGGGCGGACATCACGGTGATGGACATCGATCCCCTCGTCGTGGGCGCCACCGATCCGGACACGCTGTTGCGCGGATCCATCCGCGCGACGATCGTGGCCGGCCAGGTCGCCTACGCGGCGGACACTCTGGGCAAGGCGAGAAAATGAGGAGGTCGCGTATGGACCGCCGGACCTTTCTCGCGCAGACCGCGGGCTCCCTGGCCACGACCTGGAAGGTGGCCAGGTGCGCCGGCTGAACCGACGATCGTTCCTCAAGGTCACGGGGGCCCAGGCCGCCGTGCTCGCGCTGTCCCGGCGAGCCGCCGCGCAGCCGAGCAGCGACGTGGTCGTCGTGGGCGCGGGCGCGTTCGGAGGATGGACGGCCCTGTCCCTGCGCGAGATGGGCGTGCCGGTCACGCTCATCGACGCCTACGGGCCCGGCAACTCACGCGCCAGCTCCGGAGGCGAGACCCGCCAGATCCGCGCCGGCTACGAAGACCGCGAGCTGTACACGCGCTGGGTGCTCGAGGCCTTCAGCCGCTGGAAGGCGCGAGAAGCGGAATGGGGACGGCGCCTCCTCTTCGAGACGGGACGGCTCCTGCTCGCGCCGGAATGGAACCATGGCCTCGAGACCACGAAGGCCGCGCTCGACAAGTACCAGGTGCCCAACGAAAGGCTCTCGCAAAGCGAGCTGCGGCGCCGTTATCCGCAGATGAACGCCGAGGGCGTGGGCGCTTGTCTCCTCGAGGCCACCACCGGCGTGCTCAAGGCGCGCGAAGGCTGCATCGCGGTGGCGGAGGCGTTCCAGAAGAAGGGCGGCCGCTTCCGGATCTCGCGCGCGGCCCTGGGCCGCCGCGGCGGCTCGCGGCTGGCCGACATCGCGCTGTCCGACGGCACCGCGCTGGCCGCGTCCATGTTCGTCTTCGCCTGCGGGCCCTGGCTGGGGAAGGTCTTCCCCGACGTCATGAAGGGGAAGCTCTTCGTCCCGCGCCGCGACGTGTTCTTCTTCGGCACGCCCGCGGGCGACGACCGCTTCAGCTATCCGAACTTCCCCAATTACTCCGAGGACGACTCGCTCGGCTATTACGGCTTCCCCAGCTTCGACAACCGCGGGTTCAAGGTCTGCCCGGTCGGCGAGAAGACGGCCTTCGACCCTGACAC
>QHVP01000561.1:0-1429 GCA_003222295.1 Acidobacteriota bacterium
GGCCGAGCGCAGGTGGCGCCACTGCACGACCATCTCGACGTTGGTGAACTTCTGGCGCGTGCGCAGCACGCCGATCGGCCGGCCCGAACACAGCAGCCGGCCGTCCTTCCACGTCCAGGTGTCCGGGTCGCCGTTGACCCCCGCGAAATCACTCTCGCCGAGGGTCCGCCAGCCCGGTTCCGTCCCATCGATGAACGCCCGGGGCGCCTCCTGGGCGCCCGAGCGCAGCGAGAACGCGAGCACCACGGCTGCGGCAAGGCACGACGCGCGACCCCTCGATCCTGGAAGCACGGGACCCTCCTCGGCGCCGAGAACGGCTTTCGCGCAGCCTACCCCATCGAATCCCCGCGGTTAAAATGCCGGCATGGGCGACCAGCCGAAGACGCTCACCGCGGCGGAGGTGCTCGGGGCGATCGACAGCCTCGAGCTGATGATCGAGGCCGGCGGCGGAGACGTGGACGCGAAGGCCACGCTCGCGCTGACCACCTACCGGGTGGCCGCTCGCACCAGCGGCCTGGCCTGGGCGGACGGGCGCTTCGAGCCGATCTTCACGCGCCTGCGCGAGCAGGCGGCGGCGCTTGGGCGCCAGGCCCAGGTCGAGAAGATCCTGAGCGGCATCCCGGACGTGCAGCGGCTGCAGCGGGCGAGCGAAGCGGCGGTGCACGACGTCGAGGCCCTGGCCGTGCTCGTGCGGGAGATGGCGTCCGTCGGGGGGCCCCCGCCCCTCACCGACGAGGAGCTCGGCGGGCTCGAGGAATACTTCGGCCGCCCGGCCCTGCCGCCGATGCCGGAGGCGACCGCCGCCAACGTCCGCCGTGCGCTGGCCGAGCTGCGCGCGCTGCGCGCCGCCCAGCGCTCCTGAGCGGCGGCCCATCGTCCCCTCACATCAGCAGCGTCTCCACGCGATGCGCATGCACCATCCCTTCGCGCGGCGACCAGGCGAAGATGGTGAAGCGGCCGTCCTGGGACGCGACCAGGGCGACGGCATCCGGCTGGTCCTGCGCGAACTGCGCGGCCGAGCTGTGGCGGGTGCCGCCGAGCTGCAGGGGCGCCACCACCGCCGCCGCCCCGCCTGCGATGGGCTCGCTGAGGGCGACCCGCTCCACCAGCGGCCGGCCGTCCGGGCGCCGGATCTTCACCCCGAACCCGAGCACTTCGTATCGGTCGGTGATCACGGTCGCGCCGTCCACGGCGGTCAGGCCCGCCACCGCGTCCACGACACGACCGAGCGCGTCGTGCCCGCGCAGCGGATCCTCTTCCGTGTCCTCGAGCACGAGGTCGGTCAGTTCCGTGAACGGCGGCTCGATCGCGTACGCGACGGGCCGCACGATCGACTCCCGCCAGGCCTCCGTGCCCGCGGGGACCACGAGCAGAGTGCCCCCGCGTTTGTGCGCGCGCATCGACACGGCGAGACGGATCAGCACGTCGA
>QHVP01000561.1:1476-3254 GCA_003222295.1 Acidobacteriota bacterium
CGGAGGCATCCGCGTCCTCCCGGCTCAGCACCTTGACCTGCTCCCCCTCGAAGACGGCGACATTCCGGAACTTCGCCGAATCGTCGTGGACGCGGTGCTTCACCACCAAGAGGCCCGGCCCCAGCACCTCGAGCACGAAGCAGAAGGTGGGAATGGCCCGCGTCGTTCCCCACACGCGCAGCTCGCCCTGCTCGCGCCAGACGCCGAGGTGGATGCCGGGCCGCTCGACCGCGGGGGCGAGCCGGGCCAGGGCGCGCGGGCCGAGGGGCAGTGAAGCCGCCAGCATCAGCGGCCGCACCGCGCGCTCGGGAGGCAGTAAAGCCAGCGAGATCTCCGGAACGTAACCCTCCTCGCGCTGCAGGCTGGCCCAGAAGCCGGCGTCGATGAGCGCCTCGACCGTCGCAGCGTCGGGGAGTCCCGCGCCGGCCGCCGCGCTCGATGGGCCCATCGCGGCGTATCGTGCGAAGTAGTCGACGAGACCGGCCGCGGAGCTTCGGGCGGCGGCATAAAGGGGAGCGTTCATGTCGCCCCCCAGTATGCCTTCAGCGCGCCTTCAGGCCCTCATCGGTGGCCATCGCCTCGCGTCGCGACCGCTGCGCGGTCCAGCCCGCGGCCGCGAAGACCAGCAGGTTCGCCACCACGACGGGGAGCGCGTGCTGGAGGACTCCGTATGCGATCCACATGAGCGCGCCGACCATCTGCACGCGGGTCAGGAGGGAGGCCCGCGTGAAGTACGAGCCGACGAACACGGCCGTGGCCGCCCATCCCAGGGACTCGACGAAGGCCGGACCCACCGTCATCACACCACCGCGCCGTCGAGGGGCAGGGGCGGCGTCAGCGTGATGCGATCGGTGCTGACCTTGTCCCACTCCTGCAGGGTCAAGCCGTACGTCTCGAAGAGCCGGCGGATCTCCGCGGTCTGCCAGCCGGAGACGTGCTGCAGCATGGGCAGGACGATGCTGAACGCGTTGTCGCTCAGCACGGTGCGCTTGGCGATGCGGGCGAGGTGCTTGTTCTCGGACACGGCGATGGTGAACCCGTCGCGGTTGTTGACGTGCAGCATCACGTGGACGTCCGAGCTGCCGTCGCCGACGTAGATCGTGCGATCAGGAGGGGTGCCCAGGCGCTCCTCCAGCTCCTCCAGCACCGACACCTTTCCGTAACCCGCGGGCACGCGGCGGATGGACCGCACCTCGCCCGACCACGCGTCGTATTCGAGCTCCGTCCCGAAGATGTGATCGGGCGACACGATACCCTCGAGCGCGGACTGAACGACCTCCTTCGGAGCGGCCGAGACCACGAAGAACGAGAACTGGCAGTCTTCGAGCCCGCGATCGAGGAATTCCATGAGGACCGGGATGTCCTGGCGCAGACGGACGCGGCGGCCGGCCTCGATCAGGTGCTCCTTGCGCACGCCGCGGAACTCGGGATCGTGACGGATCAGGTAGGCGAGCTCGCCACCCTGGTTCACGAGGTTGCTCGCGGCCAGACCGTCCACCTTGGACTGGAAATCGGAGGCGCCGATCAGCTCGCTCAGCACAAGCCCTGAATCGTTGAAGCTGAGGGTCTGGTCGAAGTCCGACGCCACCAGGAAATGCTTCTTCGCGACTGCCGTGGTACCCAAGTGACCTCCTACCAAGCTGTTATAGCAACATCCAGTCACAATAGCGCTCCGATCGGCGGTCGTGTCAAGCGACGTTTCCGTCTGATTCCCTCATTATCCGCCATCAGGTGATTTACATGGCGATGAAGTTGTTATATCATCTTGTCGTGAGTCG
>QHVP01000083.1 GCA_003222295.1 Acidobacteriota bacterium
CGCGGAGCTGGCGCAGGCGCGCATCCCCTCGGGCGGCGCCGCCGAGCTGGTCCTCCGGCTGCTCAAGGTCAAGGAAGCGACGGAGAACGAGGACGCGCCGTTCTTCTACTATCCGCGCGGCGGGTTCGGCGTCTTCCCGACGCGGCTCGCGGAAGAGATCGTCAAGGCCGGAGGACGGATCCTCACCGCGACCACGCCCGTCGAGCTCGAGCGCGATGGCGCGCGCATCCGTGCGGTGAGTGTCCAGCACGAGGGCATCACCACCCGTCTGGAGGCGGAGACGGTGGTGTCGTCGATCCCGCTCCAGACCCTGTCCGGGCTCCTCTTCCCGGGCGACGCCGTCGCCGCCGAGGAGGCCGCGCGGTTGCGCCTGCGCGATCTCGCGCTGGTCTTCCTGATCCTGAAGCAGGAGCGCGTGAGCGAGGACCACTGGATCTTCTTCCCCGAGCGGCAGTATCCCTTCAACCGGATGTTCGAGCAGAAGGCGATGGACCCGGGATTGGGTCCGGCCGACCGCACCGCCATCTGCTGCGACCTCACCTGCGACGCCGGCGACGCCGTGTGGTCGGCGCCGGACGACGAGCTGGTGCGACGCTGCTTCGACGCGCTCGTGGGCTCGGGCCTCACCACGCCCGACCGCCTCGAAGGCGGCTTCGTCCGGCGCTTCCGCAACTTCTATCCCATGTATACGATCGACTTTCGCGAGCGGCTCGGCCGCGTGTACGAGCGCGTGCGCGCTCCCGCCGACAACCTCGTCCCGACCGGGCGGCTGGGCATGTTCAACTACAACAACTCCGACCACTGCCTGGACATGGGACGCTTCATCGCCAGGCCGCGCCAGATCTGGGCCGGGCTGGAGGAGCGCGTCCGGACCTACCGCATCATTGACTAGCGGCACTCCGGCATCGAGCGGCCACCATCGCGGATCGGTGGCTGCATCCAGCGGCCACCATCGCGGATCGGTGGCTGCATCCAGCGGCCACCATCGCGGATCGGTGGCTGCGCGCGCGGCCGCGGCCGTCCTCGTGCTTGCCCCCTTGCTGGCCGGGCGCATTGCCGTGACCGGACCGCGCACGGTGACGCTCAACTTCGGCCCGGGCGACGGCCCCTACCTGGCCGGGTTCGCTCCCGAATACGAGATCGACGACAAGGTCGGAACGCACTGGACGACGTATCACGCCGGGGTGGCCCTGCCGCTCGAGGTGCGCGGCGGCCCCGTCGACATGTCGTACCGGTTCACGCGCGGCTTCGGAGAGACCGCGCAGGTCGAGATCCGGTTCGACGCGCGCGCCGTGGACCAGTTCCAGTGCCGCGGGGGGACGGTGCTCGAGCCCAAGGCGGCGCTGGGCGTGCTGCCCGCGGCGCCAGTGCGGATCGGCATCGAGTCCGATTCGCACGAGCGCCGGGACCGCGGTCTCAAGATGGACTGGATCCGTCTGGCCCTGGGATCCTCGTGATCCACCTCCTGGCCGGTTGGAGCCTCCGGCACGCCGCCGTGCTCACCGCGCCCTGGAGCCTGGCCGCGGTCGCCGGCCTGCTCCTCGATCCCTGGCTCACCCACCGCCTCCTGCGCGGGCTCCCGCTCGCCCTCACCCTCTTCGGCGGGATAGGCCTCGCCGCCGCGGCCTGGCGGCGGCGGCGCGGCGCGCTGTCGGCGGAGTCACTGCGCGTCCTGGCCGCGCTGGCCCTGGCCGCGTTCCTCCTGCGCGCCCTCGCCGTGAATCATCCGGACTTCTACTATCCCGATCTGCGCAC
>QHVP01000562.1:0-4824 GCA_003222295.1 Acidobacteriota bacterium
CACGGCGCGTCCTCGTCGGGCCGGACCGCGCTCGTCCTCGCGCTCGTCGCGCGGCTGACGCGCACGGGATCGCTCGTGGCCTGGGTCGATCCCGGCGACCGCCTCGATCCCGCCTCCGCCGCCAACGCCGGCGTCCACCTCGCACGGCTGCTGTGGCTGCGCGGCGAGCGCCGCGGACGCGGCACGGGCGCGCTCCTGCCCGCGGTCTCGGCGGTGGGCACGCTCCTGGGCTCCGGGCTGTTCGAAGCCGTCGTCTTCGACCTGGCCGGAATCGCGGCCGCGGCGCGCCAGCGCCTGCCCGGGACGACCTGGATCCGACTGCAGCGGCTCCTCGAGGACCAGCCCAGCGCGCTCGTCTTGATCGCCGACGGCCACGTCTCCCACGGTCCCGGGGGGGCCGCGCTCGCCATGAAGGCGGCCGCGCTGCGCTGGTCGGGCACGGCTCCCGCCCGGCTGTTGCGCGGCGTGGGCGCGGAAGTGCGCGAGGCCCGGCGCGGCCTGCGCGGCGCGACCGTGGAGCTGCAGGCCTGTTCCTGAAGCGACGGCGGGTGAGGCATGTTCGGCGCGCTCTTCGTCCCCGTCCCGCTTCCCGAGGGCGCGCTCCTCGATCTCGCGCGTGAGTTCACGCCGCGGGCCCAGTCCCTGGGGCCCGCGGAAGCGCTGCTCGACCTCCATGGCCTCGGCCGCGTGTGGCCCACGCCGCAGGACCTCGCGGGAGCGGTGCTCGCGGCCGCCCACGCGCGCGGATGGCGCGACCTCCGCGTCGCCCTGGCTTCGACCCGCGTGGCCGCGCTGGTCGCGGCGCGAGGTCGCGACGGGCTGACCGTCGTTCCCCCCGGGCAGGAGGCGGCCACGCTCGCGGCGCTGCCCCTCGACCTCCTCGACCTCGACGACGAACGGCGCGACCTCTTCCGGCGATGGGGCCTGCACACGCTGGGTGATCTCGGCGCGCTGCCCGCGCGCGGACTGGCCGAGCGCCTCGGTGTCGAAGGACCGAGGCTGCGCCGCCTGGCCCGCGGCGAGGACGAGGCCCCGCTCGTCCCCACGCGCGCACCGGAGACGTTCGAGTCCACGCTCGAGCTGGAGTGGCCCATCGACGGCCTCGAGCCGCTCTCGTTCCTGCTCGCGCGCGTGCTGGAGCCGCTGTGCGCGCACCTCAAGGAGCGCGGGCGGCGCGCCGCGGGCATGGAGCTGGACCTTGGCCTCGTCGACGGCCGGCGGCACCGGCGCGCGCTGCGCCCGGCGGCGCCTTCGGCCCAGGCCCGCACCTGGCGCACGCTGATGCTGCTCGACCTCGAGGCGCACCCGCCCCCGGAGGCCATCCAGGCCTTTACCGTGCGCGCGGAGCCGACCCCCGCGCGCACCGTGCAGTTCTCGCTGCTCGATCCCGCCCAGCCCTCGCCGGAGCGCCTGGCGGAGACGATGGCACGCCTGCACGAATGGACGGCGGCCGGGCGCGCGGGTGCGCCCGCGCTCGTGGACACGCACCGTCCCGGCGCGTTCGTGATGGAGACGTTCGCGCCGGGACCCGTGGGTGGATCGGCGAGCGGCGCCGCCGTCACTGGTCCTCCCGGCCCCCGGCTCGCGTTGCGGGCGTTCCGCCCTCCCCTCGCCGCGCAGGTGGCCCTGCGCGGCGGCGCGCCCGCTTTCCTCTCCGCGGGGGCCGTGCGGGGCGAAGTGGTGGACCGCGCCGGCCCCTGGCGCGCTTCCGGCGACTGGTGGGACGTGGCCTGGAGCCGCGAGGAGTGGGACGTCTCGCTCGGCGCGGGCGGCCTCTACCGGATCTTCCGAGACCGCCTGCGCGACGAATGGTTCGTGGAGGGCGAGCTGGACTGAGCCGAGCCGCCTGGACGCGCCGCGGATCACGGTCGATAATCGCCGCGGTTTCCTTCCATGATCACGTCCTGCACGTCATGCCGCGGCGAGATGCCGCCGGGCGCTCGGTTCTGTCCCCAATGTGCCGCCCCCGTAGGCCCAGGAGAGCCGGCGACGGGGCGCGATTCGCTCGAAGCCGCCCTCGGATCGCGCTACACCGTGGTGCGTCTCCTCGGGCGCGGCGGCATGGGCGCCGTCTACCTTGGCCGCGAGACGGCGCTCGATCGTGAGGTAGCGATCAAGGTCCTTCCTGCGGACCGCGGTGAAGGCCAGGACGTCGAGCGCTTCCGCCGCGAGGCGCGCACGGCGGCGCGCCTGATGCATCCCAACATCGTGCCCCTCCACGGCTGGGGCGAGGCGCAATCGACGCCCTACTTCGTGATGGGCTATGTCCGCGGCGAGCCGCTCTCGGTACGCATGCGGCGCGGGCTCGCCCCGGAGGCGGCCCGGAGGATCCTCGCGGACCTCGCCGACGCGCTCGACTATGCCCATCGTCAGGGAGTGGTGCACCGCGACATCAAGCCCGACAACGTCCTCATCGACGACGAATCGGGACGGCCCATGCTCACTGACTTCGGCGTGGCCAAGGCCACGGGCGCCGGGCACACGCTCACGACCGCCGGCAGCGTGGTGGGCACTCCGCACTACATGTCGCCCGAGCAGGCGGGCGGAAAGGGCGACGTCGATGGCCGCAGCGACATCTACTCGCTGGGAATCATGGGCTACGCCATGCTGGCGGGTCGTCTCCCCTTCGAAGCCAGCAACACGGCCGACATCCTCGTGCAACACCTCACGAAGACCCCGGCGCCCCTGCGGCCGCTGCTGCCGCCGGACGTCCCGGACGCGCTCGTCGCCGCCATCGAGCGCTGCCTCGAGAAGGATCCGGCCGCGCGCTGGCCGGACGCGCGAGCGCTGCGCGACGCGCTCGTCGCCGCCGGTGAGGACGGCGACGACGTGCCGGACGAGCTCGCGGACGTCGCGGGTTGGGGCGTGTGGATGGCCGCCGGCGTCCTCCTGACCGCGTACCTCTTCCTGTCCTGGCTCTTGTCCGGCGCCGATCCGTTCATCGAGTCGCGATCCGCGCTGCTCGCGGTCGTCGCCGTGGCGCTCTTCACGGTGAAGAGGGTCCGCGGGAGCGGCGGCTTCCGGTTCGGTGCGGCCGCCGTCATGCGTGCCCTCTTCCTACAGCCGATCTGGTGGAACATGTGGTATCCGCGTGCCTGGCGGCGCCGCGGCGACGTGTTCGACCGGCTTCCCGCCCCCCATCGCCTGGCCCGCATGATCATGGCCGCCTTCGTGCCCTTCTACCTCTTCTGGCTGTTCCCCGTGATCGTCGTCGGGCACGCGGTCATGACGCGCGAAGCCAGGCTGATCCCGTTCGGCTACGTGGCTACGCCAGCGGCGGTGCTCCTGTTCCTGTTGACGGCGCTCGCCGTCCAGGCCGTCCGCGCGCAGCTCTGGGCGCGTCGGAACGGCGTGGGAAGGGTGGAGAGCGCGCGCCTCCTGTGGGCTTCCACGGCCAAACGCGCTCCATGGGCACGGCCCCCGATGGCGCGGCTGCTGGAACGAAACGCCCGGGCGGTGCCGCTGACTCCGCAGGCCTGCCTCCGCGCGCTGATCACCATGGCCGCCGAGGTGAGCGGGCCGGCCCGCACGCGCGCGGATGAGGCGGTCATGGCGGGGAGAAGGCTGCTGGCCGCGATCGACGCGCATGACCGCGAGCTCGCGCGACTCGCCACGGACAGCGATCCCGGCGAGGCGGACCGGCTGCGCATGCGCCTGGCCGCTTTCGGGCCAAAGTCCGCGACGGAAGGGGAAGATCGCCGCCGCATGCGGGGCCTCCTCGCTCAGCAGCTCGAGGTGGTCGCCGCCATGCGCGACCGTGTCACCGCCGTCCAGGAGGAAAGAGAGCGATCGACCGGTGCCCTGACCACCCTCTACCGTCTGGTCGCCGAGCTGGTTGGCCGTCTGCCGGGCGGGGCGGGCGGCCGCGCCCTCGAGGGCCGCCTCCAGGACGCCTGCGCCGAGGCGTGGCGGCTTGTTCGCGCCGAAGCCATTCCGGGGCTGGAGACCGCGGTGACGAGAGACCTGCCGCTTCCACGTTCCAGGATCCGATCTTGAGCATCGGCGCGTTCGCCGCCGGCCGCTGAGGCCTCGCGATCAGGCGGCTTTGCGTGCGGGTGTGGGCGGCATCTCCTCGCCTCCCAATCCGAGCCAGCGCGCCAGGAAGTGATCGAGACTGACGAGGCCCGGCCCGTAGAGCACGAGCCAGGTCAGGAGGAGCAGGAACACCCACGACGCGATGTCCATCGGCCCGACCTCACCCGTCGGTTTCCAGGACTCGAAGAACTGGGCGCGCTCGGTCAGCAGCGCCACCACCATGGTCGAGGCCAGACACGAAGGCCGCGTTGAGGGTGGGGAACGGGATGTTCTGGGAGGCGAAGAACTCGACGGTGTTGTCGAAATTCGCCAGCTTTCC
This sequence comes from Acidobacteriota bacterium, assembly GCA_003222295.1. Taxonomy (GTDB): domain Bacteria; phylum Acidobacteriota; class Vicinamibacteria; order Fen-336; family Fen-336; genus AA29. The sequence goes on from QHVP01000562.1 coordinate 4,355, forward strand.
CCGGCCGGTGAGGAAGAACGCGTGCCCCATCGTGAAGCGGGTCAGGAGGGGGGCCAGGAAGGCCAGGGCCGCCGCTCCTTTGAGCCCCAACCGTGCCGCGCGTTGCAAGGGTGCGGGAGCAGGCATCCAGAAACCTCCATCCTCGGGAAGGGTCGGGCCGCATCCTACATCCGGCGACCAGGGAAAGCATCGCGTGACACGCAGGCGGGCATCCGGGACGGCCGCGCGCGAGGGTTAGGATAGGGGAATGTCGAACTTCGACCGATGGCGGCCGGGGATCGCGACCCTTCTCCTGGGCGCGGCGCTGATCGGGCTGGCCAGCGGATGCAGCGTGATCCGGCATGGTCCGGAGGCGGGGCCGCCGCCGCCCCTCGCCCCGGATTCGCCGCCTCCACCGCTGCCGGTGGAAAAGGCGCCGGAGGACGTGGTCGTCGCGGCCTGGGCGGAGCCGTCCCATCAGCCGCCCGCGG
>QHVP01000562.1:4882-16211 GCA_003222295.1 Acidobacteriota bacterium
GACTCTTCCGGGCGCACCCGTGACCGCTTGACCACGCGTTCCTCCGCCCACGTCACCCTCAACGCGGGCGGGACCGTGTACCGGTTCCGCGTCCCCGTCGCCGTGCCCTCGAGCTAGCGCGCTGCGCATGCTCGGGCGCGACAGAGCCCTCGTCCGCGACCTCGAGACCGTGCTCGCGCCCGAGCGCGTGCTGGCCCGGCCGATCGACCGCGTGGCGCGCTCGGTCGACGCCTCGATCTACCGGATGATCCCGGAGGTCGTGGTGCGACCGCGCGACCTGGAGGAGGTCCGCGCCCTTTTCGCCTACACGCGCGCGAAGGGCCGTCATCTGACCCTGCGCACCGCCGGGACGTCCCTTTCCGGCCAGGCCCTGACGGACGACATCCTCGTGGAGCTGGCCCCGTTCTGGAACCGCTACCGCGTGCTCGACGACGGGCACCGCCTCTGGAGCCAGCCGGGCGTGGTCGGCGGCTACCTCAACCGCGTACTGGCCCCGCTCGGCCGCCGCCTGGGCCCCGATCCGGCATCGATAGACGCCTGCATGATCGGCGGCATCGTCGCCAACAACTCCTCCGGGATGTGCTGCGGCGTCCGTCAGAACAGCTACCACACGCTGGACGCGCTCCACTTCATGCTCGCGGACGGCACCGTCCTCGACACCGCGCGTGCGGACGCGGACGAGGAGCTCCGCCGCGCCCGCCCCGACCTGCATGCGGCCGTCCTGGCCCTGCGCGACGAGGTGCGGGCGGACGCGTCCCTGGCCGCGCGCATCCGGGCGAAGTTCGCGCGCAAGCAGACGACCGCGTACGCGCTCAACGCCCTCCTCGACCACGACACCCCGGTGCAGATCCTGGCCCACCTGATGGTCGGCTCGCAGGGCACGCTCGGCTTCATAGCCGGCGTGACGCTCAGGACGGTCCCCGAGCCGCCACAGCGCGCGGCCGCCCTCCTCTTCTTCGACGAGCTGGCGGAGGCGGGAGCGGCGGTGGCGCCGCTCGTGGCCGCGGGCGCGGCCGCGCTGGAGATCATGGACGCGGCCTCGCTGCGCTCGCAGGCGGGCGACCGCGACTACCCGTTCGCGATCGGCGACCGCACGGCGGCCCTCCTGGCCGAGTTCCGCGCCGACACCCCCCTGGCCCTGTCCGCCCAGGTGCGCCTGGCCGAGGAGCGTCTGGCCGGCTTCCGCCTGCTCGCTCCCGCCGCCTTCACGACCGATCCCGCGGAGCGCGACCGTCACTGGCACCTGCGGAAGGGCCTGTTCCCCTCCGTGGGCGGGATGCGGCCGACGGGCACCGCGGTCGTGATCGAGGACGTCGTGGTGCCGGTGGAGAGGCTGGCCGAAGCCATCACCGACCTGCAGGTCCTCTACGTCAAGCACGGCTTCGACGAGGCCATCACCTTCGGCCATGCCCGCGACGGCAACCTGCACTTCGTGTTCGCGAAGGACTTCGCCCTTCCCGCCACCGTCCGCCGCTACGACGCGTTCATGCGCGAGCTGGTCGAGGTGGTGGTGGGGAAGTACGACGGCGCGCTCAAGGCCGAGCACGGCTCCGGCCGCAACATGGCGCCGTTCGTGCGCGACGAATGGGGCAATCGCGCGTACGGGGTCATGCAGCGGATCAAGGCCCTGCTCGACCCCGATGGCATCTTGAGTCCCGGCGTCGTCCTCAGCGACGACCCGCAGCTCCATCTCAAGGACCTCAAGGGGCTGCCCACCATCTCCCCGACCGCGGACAAGTGCATCGAGTGCGGGTTCTGCGAGCCGCGCTGTCCCTCGCGCTTCCTCACCCTGAGCCCACGCCAGCGCATCGTGGTCACCCGCGAGCTCCAGCGCCTCTCCACGACCGACAACGACGAGGCGCGCGCCTGGCGGGCGGCGCTGCTCGCCGATTACGACTACGAGGGCATCGCGACCTGCAGCCGCGACTCGATGTGCTCGACGTCGTGCCCCGTCCACATCGACACCGGCGCCCTGGTCAAGGAGACGCTGGTCGCCTCCCATCCGCCCGCGCGGCGGCGCGGGGCGGAGCGCCTGGCCGGCCACTACGGCTGGGTGATGAGGGCGGCGCGCCTGGGCCTGGGCACCGCGCGCACCGTGCGGAGCCTTCCGGGCGGGGGGTGGATCGTGGACCGTGGCAGCGCGCTCCTCCACGCGCTTGCGCCGAGCCTGCTGCCCCACCTCCCCGCGGACATGCCGCTGCCGGGCAAGCCGGCGCCACTCCGCGACGCGGGCCGGCCCATGGTGCCCGTCGCCGTGGCCGGCACGGGCGAGCGCGTCGTCTATTTCCCGAGCTGCCTCGTCCGGATGATGGGCCCGATGCCCGGCGAGCCCGCGCCCGCCACGCCGCAGGCGATGGTGGACGTGCTGCACGCCGCCGGCTTCGAGGTGGCCTATCCCGCAGGGATCGCGGGCCTGTGCTGCGGGATGCCGTTCTCGAGCAAGGCGTTCCCGGAGGCGGCGGCACGCTGCGCCTCGTCCGCGGCCGAAGCCTTGTGGACGGCCTCTGCCGAGGGCCGCCATACCGTCGTCACCGACGCCTCTCCCTGCGCGGGGACGCTCAACGAGCTGGCCGCCGCGCACCTTCGGCAGACCGGCCGCGCGGTCCGAATGCGTGACTTCTCGACTTTCTGGGCCCGCGACGTCCTGCCCCGGCTGGACCGGCGCTTCCAGCGGCCGGGACGCGCCGTGCTGCATCCGACCTGCACCCTCGTGAAGCTGGGCGCGCTGCCCGACCTCCTCGCCGTGGCGCGCGCGCACGCGGAGGAGGTCCTGATCCCGCCGGGAGCGGAGTGCTGCGGCTTCGCCGGGGACCGCGGGTTCGTGGTGCCGGAGCTGACGCGAGCGGCGACGGCGCGTGAAGCCTCGGAGGTGCGCGCGCTCTCCGGCCACGGGAGCACCGGCCTGTTTTCGACCTGCCGCACCTGCGAGATCGGGATGTCGCGTGCGGTCGGCCGTCCCTATTCCTCGATCGTCCACCTCGTGCGCGAGGCGCTGCTCGGTGGCTGAAGACTTCCTCCAATGGGTGGCCCAACTCCCTGGCCTGGCCGTCTACGCGGTGCTGATCGCCCTGTCCGCGCTGGAGAACGTGTTCCCGCCCGTGCCCGCCGACGTGGCCGTGGTCCTGGGTGCGTTCCTCGGGCGGCAGGGGATCGTGTCCGCGCCGCTCCTGGGCCTGCTGTGCTGGATGGGCAACACCGCGTCGTCGGCGGGAATGTACTTCTACGCGCGCGCCCACGGCCGCCGCTTCTTCGCGACGGGCTGGCGGCGCAAGCTCATGCCGCCGGAGGCGATCGCCGCGCTGGAGAAGGCCTACGGGCGGCACGGGGTGTACGGCATCTTCGTCAGCCGGTTCCTGCCCGGCGTGCGGGCGGCGGTCACGCCGTTCGCGGGCGTGGCCGGAATGCGGCCCGCGCGCGCCCTGATCCCCTCCGCCTCCGCCTCCGCGATCTGGTACGCGTTCCTGGTCGCGGTCGGATCGTTCCTGGGCCAGAGCTGGCCGCGCGCCGTGGCCCTCCTCGACGACGCCAACCGCGTGCTCGCGATCGTCGCCGTCTTCACCGTCGTCCTCGTCGCCTTGCTCTGGTGGCGGGCGCGCCGGAGACGAGCCCAGGGCTGAGCCTCAGCGCCCCTTGCCCATCCCGGCCACGATCTGGCGGATGCGCTCGCGCGTGCCGTCGGAGAACCACCGCTCGAGCCACGCGTCCATCTCTTCGCTCTCGCGGGCGCGCATCTCGCGGAGGACGGCGTCGCGCAGGTAGCCCTTGGTGATCGCGATGGAGTCGGTGTCCTTGTCCGCGAATTCCTCGAGCCGCGCGCGGCCGAAGTCCTCGAATCCGTCCGCGTCCGCGAGCTGATCGGCGAGGCCCACCGCGATCGCCTCGTCGTCGGCGAAGTTGCGGCCCAGCAGCGCGACCGACGTGAGCGCCGTGGGCGGTACGGAGGCGCGCAGGAGCAGCGCGACCGACCAGGGCAGGGGCACGCCGACCTTGACCTCGTTGAGGCCGACCTGGACGCCACCGCGCCTCAGGATGCGGTAGTCCGCGGTGAGGGCGAGGATGCAGCCCCCGGCCACGGCGTGGCCGTTGATCGCGGCCACGACCGGCTTGGGCAGCGCGTAGAGCGCCCAGACCGCCTGCGCGAAGAGCCGCATGAAGCGCTCCATGGCGGCGCGGTCGTACTCGATGAGGGTGACGAGGTCGAGCCCGGGACTGAAGAGCTTGGGGTGCGCGGAAGCGAGCAGCACGCCCCGCACGCCCGGATCGGCCCCGAGCTCCTTGGCGACCTGGAGCAGCTCCTGGGTGAACGGCTCGTCGATCGCGTTGCCGCGCGCCTTGTCGAAGCGCGCCGTGACCAGCGCGCCCGTCCTCTCCAGCCGAATGCCGCTCACCAGACCTCCGCGATGTCGATCCTGAGTGGAGCCTAGCACCAGCCCAACTTCATCTGCTTCGGCTCCACGAAGTCGCGATCCCTCTCCACGTCCGCGAAGCCGTGCTTGTGCTTCAGGACGCGCACACGGGCGTCGATCGTCTCGCGATAGCGCCCGCCGAAGTAGACGCGGTCCGCGTAGGCGCGCCGGTACGCCTCGAGATAAGCGGGAAAGTCGGCGGCGAGCCAGCGAAGGAACTTCTCCTTCGTGGGCGAGCGCAGGAACAGCACGTTCGCGAACATGTGGCGCACGCCGGCGGCGGCCACGCGGCCGAGGAGCAGGTCGAGGCTGGCTTCGTCGTCCGTGATCGCGGGCAGGACGGGGGCCAGGCCGAGCCAGGCCACGATGCCCGCCTCCACCAGCCGGCGCATCACTTCGATGCGGACGTCCGGCGGGGGAGCCCAGGGATCGAGGCGGCGCGCCAGCTCGGCATGCGGGGTGATGAGCGAGACGTGCACGCTCAGCCGAGACCGGGAATGGATCCGCCGCAGCAGGTCGAGGTCGCGCAGGATGAGCGCGCCCTTGGTCACGATGCCGAGACGCGCGTTGCGGTGCTGCGCGACCATCTCCAGGAACCCGCGGGTGACGCGCGCTTGCGCTTCCCCCGGCTGATAGGGATCGGTGGCCGTCCCCAGCGCGATGCGTTGGCCCTTCTTGACGGCCGCGGCCAGCCGGCGCGCCGTCTCCTCCTCCGCCCCCGTCTTGACGTACACCAGCGAGTGGAACGCCTCCGGCGTCGTGATGCCCATGAACTCGTGCGTGTAGGCCGCGTAGCAGTACCGGCAGCCCATGGCGCAGCCGCGGTAGGGGTTCACCGTCCAGGTGAAGGGCATGCGCGGCGAGTCGCACTTGTTGAGGAGCGAGCGCGAGCGGAGCTCGCGGTACGTGACGCCGCCCTGCTCGCGGAGGTCCACCTCGCCCATCCGCGAGGCCAGGTTCGGAGCGGGAACGCCCGGTTTGATGGCCATGGCAGAATCGAACGACTTTCGTCTTATTTTCGCCTTGAGCCGGAGGCGAATCAAGGGGGCCAAGATGCACACCTATAATCGGAAGCGAGGGTCCCATGCCTGCCGCGCCGTCCCCGCTCGCCGACCTCGAGGGGGAGTTGTACGAGAAGCTGCCCGAAGGCCGCCTGCGCTGCTTCGCCTGCGGCCATCGCTGCCTGATTCCTCCCGGACGCGACGGCGTCTGCCGCGTGCGCTTCAACGAAGGCGGCACGCTGAAGGTGCCGTTCGGCTACGTGGGGGCGCTGCACGTCGACCCCGTCGAGAAGAAGCCGTTCTTCCACGCCCTGCCCGGCGCACGGGCGCTTTCCTTCGGGATGCTCGGCTGTGACTACCACTGCGGCTACTGCCAGAACTGGATCACGTCGCAGGCCCTGCGCGATCCGCGGGCAGTCGTGCCTCCAGAGGAGATGAGCGCGAGCGAGCTGGCCGCGCTCGCGCGGCATCACGGCGCCCGCATCGTGACTTCCACCTACAACGAGCCGCTCATCACCAGCGAGTGGGCGGTGGCGGTGTTCCGGTAAGCGCGCGCCGCGGGCCTCGTCTGCTCCTACGTCTCCAACGGCAACGGCACGCCCGAGGTGCTCGACTACATCCAGCCCTGGGTCTCGCTCTACAAGGTGGACCTCAAGAGCTTCCGCGACCGCCACTACCGCGAGCTGGGGGGCACGCTGGAGGCCGTGCTCTGGACCATCCGCTCCCTGCACGAGAGAGGCATCTGGGTGGAGGTGGTGACGCTGCTCGTGCCCGGGTTCAACGACTCGGACGAGGAGCTGACGGACATCGCCCGCTTCCTCGTCTCCGTCTCACGCGACATCCCGTGGCACGTGACCGCGTTCCACAAGGACTACAAGATGACGGGACCGGCAGACACGGGCGTGTCCACGCTCCTGCGCGCGGCGGAGATCGGCGCCCGCGAGGGACTGCACTTCGTCTACGCCGGCAACATCCCAGGGGCGGTAGGGGAGTGGGAGGACACGCGCTGCCCATCGTGCCGTGCCGTGGTCATCGAGCGGCGCGGGTTCCGCGTTCTGTCAAACCGGATTCCCGACGGCGTATGTCCGTCCTGCGCAGCCGCCATCCCGGGCTTCTGGGAGACCGATGCCGCGCAGTTGGTTGTTCCTGAAGACCACCGATCCGGCCACAGACCTCTCGTCTGTTGAGCGAGTGAGTCGGCTACTTCCCCTGGATCCTCTGCACGGCGTTGCGGACGGCCTTGCGGAAGTCCTCCTCCCTCATGCTCTCCGCCAACTGCTCTTTGGTCATCATCACGGTGTCCATCGCCCGAGGCGACTTCAGGATGTACATCAGGGTCGGGATGGCCGCGCTGGCCTTGGGGCCGATGGAGCCCAGGCTGTTGGCCGCGGTCTCCCGGACGCCCCAGTCCGAGTCGGTCTTGACCGCAGTGATGAGGGCGGACACTCCGTCTCCGCCGTAGGTGGCGAGGTCGTGCGCGGCTTTCCTTCGCGCGCCCGCGTCCCGCGAACTGGCCAGCGTCGCGCTGAGCGTGCCCGCGTCCGGCCGCTCCATCCGCGGCGGCGGTGGCGGCGCCTCCAGCGCCTGTTGCTCGAGCTCGATGCCCTTCTTCAGGCGCTCGATGTTGGTCTTGAGGCGGGCATCGGCGCGACCGGCGGCGGAACCCTTGTTGTAATACTCCTCCGCCTTGGCCGGATCCTTCTTGAAGAGATACGACCATCCGATCGCGTTGCTGGCCTCGGGGGCGGTGGTGGGATCGATCTGCATGGCCTGGTTGAAGGCGGCGATGGCCGCGTCCCAGTTCTTCTGGTTGATGTACGACCAGCCCATGCCCAGCGCGGCCTGCTCTTCCTTCGGGTTCAGCTCCAGCGCCTTCTTGTAGGCGGCGATGGAATCCTCGATGCGCTTGGGCTCGGTGTTGCGGTACAGCCAGCCCAGGTTCACGTATCCGTCCGACTCGTGGTACCCGGGCGTGGAGACGACCTTCTTGATCTCCTCCGCGCCCGCGGCGGCCTGGCCGTTCACGCCCAGGATGAGGCCGTAGGTCGTCCGGTAGTCGATGTTCTTGGGGTCGAGCTCCACCGCGCGCTTGTAGGCGGCCAGCGCCTCCGCCTTCTTCCCGACGTACTGCTCGGCCGTGCCCAGGCGGGCCTGCGTCTCCGCGTCGGCCGGCGCGAGCCTGGCCGCCTGCTCGAGCGCCGTCGCCGCGTTCGGCCAGTCGCCCTTGCGCATGTAGAGGCGGCCGAGCTGGAGCTGGGCCTGGGCGTTGCTCGGCATCTCCTGCACGATCTTCTGCGCGTCGGCGAGGGCGGCGTCCGTCTGGCCCTTGCGGATGAGAACGCCCACGTTGGCGACGCGCGCGGGCGTGTAGCCGGGGTCGGCGGCGAGAGCGCGACCGTAGGCGAGCGCGGCCTGATCGGGGTTGTTGCCGGCCTCGAAGATCTGGCCGACGGCGGTCTGCACGAGCGGGTCGCGCGGATTGAGGAACGCGCCCTGCTGGGCCTGGGCGATCGCGTCGTCCCAGCGCTTGGGATCCCGCGCCAGGATGGCCTTGCCGAGGACGGCGAAGGCCTCGCCCGACTTCTGGTCGGCGTCGCTGGCCTTCTTGGCTTCGGCTTCCGCCTCCGCCGCGTTGCCCTGCGCGAGCAAGGCCGTGGCGAGCTTGGTGCGGGCCATCGTGAGCTTGGGATCGACCTCGAGGGCCTTGCGCAGCTCCGCCTCCGCGTCCTTCGCACGGCCGGTGGCCAGGAGCGCTTCGCCGCGCGCGACATGGGCGAGGCCGCTGGTGGGGGCGGCCTGCACGGCGCGATCGGCCGTGGCAAGAGCGGTCACTCCGTCCTTCACCCGCGCCTGGGCGCGCGCGAGGGCGGCTTGCGCGGTCGCGCTGCCCGGCGCGACCTTGACCGCCTCTTCGGCGTGGGCCAGCGCGTCGCGGCCCGTGCCCCGCGAGAGGTCGAGGCCGGAGAGCGCCGCCAGCGCTTCCGCGCGCATCTCCGGCGCGGCCGAGGCCGAGAGCTCGACGGCCTTGGTGACGCTGGCCTGGGCGTCCTCGGGGGAGGCGAGGCGGCTTTGCAAGCGCGCCAGGGCCAGATAGGCGTCGGGGGTGTTCGATTGCTCGGCCACCTTCTGGACGGCCTTGACGGCCTCCTCGGGCTTCCCTTTCTCCGCCAGCGACTCCGCTTTCAGGACGGCGTCGTCCAGCTTCTTGTCCGCAAGCGCGGGTGTGGCCGCGAGCACGGCGGCCAGGATCAAGATCGGCTTTCTCATCGGGCAAGCCCCTCTAGGCAAGACATTCATTATACCGTCGCACAATGGCTTCGCTTCCGGGGCCGGGATGGACCCGCGTGCTATAGTCTGTGAACCCTTCTCCGTCAGGGAGAGTCGTGTCCCCGTCGCTCCCGATGGATTTCGAGATGGATCATCACCCTACCTGCCAGTCGTGCCGCCGCCCCCAGTCGGAGAGCCTCCTGAGCTACAGACGGGGAACCAGTGTGGTTCGCAACGACTCGTTCCTCCAGTGCGACATCTGCGAGCGCTACGCGTGCGCCGAATGCCTGCAGGTGTACGACATCTTCTCCGGGTACGACTTCCTCTGTCACGAGTGCGCCCAGACGTTCCAGCCGCCGCCGGCGGGGACGCGCGGACACTGACCCGCGGCATCCCCATCGTCCCATCGCTGCCGCACCGTCGTGTGTCCCTGTTGGGACACCGGTGCATTTTGGTCACGGACGGCAGCTCCCGACACGACCCGATGGAAACCGGCACGCCCGTTGCAACGTCTTAGCGACTAGAAAGGCCATATGACACTCGCACTCCTGATGGCTAAGCCAACCATTCAAAAATCCCGCTGAGAATCCTTCCCCCCCAAAGAGGGGATCCTCCTCAGTACCCGTTGGAAACAGGGCGCCCCCAAGGCGCCCTTTTTCTTTCGTGTGGGGTGCCCCGTCTTTCAGCTCGGCCGCCGCTGTGCGATCACGTACTGGAAAAAACCCCAGCCGAGGGCGGCCAGGCCGGGGAGGCGGTCGACGGCGGCGCTGAGGCTCGGCGGCCCTCCCGGACAGGCCAGGAACGTCCGGTGCTCGACGATCTCGAACGACGGTCCGATCTTGGAGGCCAGGGCACGCGTGGTGAGAAACGCATGCGGGCCCTCGGGAATCTTCATCCGCCAGTTCTCGGCCAGGTCCAGCCAGCGCTCCCAGTTGCCGTTGGGGGTGACCGCGGCCAGCACTCCTCCCGGCCGCAGCACGCGCGCGCCCTCCGCGAGGACCGCCTCGACGTCGGCCACGTGCTCGATGACGTTGATGCTGTACATGCCGGCGAAGGCGCCGTCGCGGAAGGGAAGCTGCTCGCCCGCCCCCACCACGGAGGACGTCCGCGCGATCGTCTTGCGCTGCTGCAGCATGTCGATGGAGAGGTCGCAGGCCACGGAGCCGGGCGGGCCCACGCGGTCGAGGAGCGCGTTGCTGCCGCTGCCCAGCTCGAGGACGCGCGCCCGGCCGCTCATCACCCGCTGCACGATGTCGCGGTAGCGCCCTTCGCAGGTCTGGTTCGCCTCCCGGCTGTAGGCGGGCGCCAGCGCGCGATAGTGCGCGCGCACGCGCGCGTAATGGGCGAGGAGCTCCTCGCGGCGCATCATGGCGTGGTCTCGGCCCGCCGCCGTCCGGCCGGGGGGCGGCGCACTACTTGAGCAGGTACTCCTGGACGAAGGCGACGGTGGAGTAGAACTGGAAATCCTGGTTCCGCTTCTTGCTGAACCCGTGGCCCTCGTCCCTGGCCATGAGGAACCACACCGGGGTGCCGTTCTTCTTGACCGTCGCCACCATCTGCTCGCCCTCCTGGTAGGGCACGCGCGGATCGTTGCGGCCGGCGACGACGAAGAGCGGCTTCGTGATCTTGTCCGCGTGATGCAGGGGCGCGATCTCCTCGAAGAACGCCCGGATCTTCGGGTCGCGCTCGTCCCCGTACTCGACCCGGCGCAAGTCGCGGCGGTAGGCCTCCGTGCGCTCCATGAAGGTGACGAAGTTCGAGATGCCGACGACGTCCACCGCGCAGCGGATGCGGTCGGAGAAATGGGTGGCCGAGGCCAGGGTCATGTATCCCCCGTAGCTGCCCCCGGTGATCATGATCCGCTTGGCGTCGAGGTCGGGGCGAGTGCCGATCCAGTCGAGGAGCGTCCCGATGTCCTTGACCGAATCCTCCCGCCGCACGCCGTTGTCGAGCTTCAGGAAGGTCTTGCCGTAGCCGCTCGACCCCCGCACGTTCGGGTAGACGAGGGCGATGCCGAGCTCACTGAGGTAGTAGTTCGAGCGCGCCAGGAACCCCGGTTGGTACTGACCTTCGGGCCCGCCGTGGATGTTCACGATCACCGGCCGCGGCCCGGAGAACCGCGCGGGAGGCTTGTAGAGCCAGCCCGAGATGGTCCGCCCGTCGAAGCTCTTCCAGCGCACCAGCTCCGGCTCCGCGAAGCTGGCCGCGCTCAGGCCCCCCGTCTCGCACTCCGTCCAGCGGTCCACCTTCCCCGTCGTGACGTCGAGGGAATAGACGTCGGAGGGAGTGCGCGCGGAGGCGAACGTGAAGGCGAGCTCGCGGCCGCTGGGATGCCACTCGACGGCGCCGATGACCCCTGCGCCCAGGCCGAGCTTCGGCGCGGGCTTCTCCTTGCCGGCGGCGGTGTCGAGCAGGTGCAGCACCGAGACGCCGTCCTCGTTGGTCAGGAAGGCGATGGTGCGCCCGTCCTTCGAGAGCGCGAGATCCTCGACGTCCCATTCGAGGGGCGCGGTCAAGGGAGTCTGCTGGCCGGTGGCGAGGTCGATGCGGGCCAGGCGGTGCAGCTCCGCGCCCAGGTCCGTGCTGACGTAGACCGCCTTGCCGTCACGCGCGAAGACGGCTCCGGTGTAGCTGGCGGGCTCGCCCTCCTTCGGG
>QHVP01000563.1 GCA_003222295.1 Acidobacteriota bacterium
GTGGTCAACCTCTCGGACCTCTCGCTCTTCCCCTACCGCGACGATCCCGGCCATCCGCACGCGCGCAATGCCGAGGTGGTGGAGTGCGCGGTGCGCGCGGCCGCGGACGAGATGACGCGGGCGCTGGGCGAAGGCTTCACCATCGTGCTCGGTGGCGACTGCACGCTCGTGGCGGGAACGGTGGCGGGGGCCAGCCGCAAGCTGGGGCAGCCCGTCGGCGTCATCTACATCGACGCCGACGCGGACCTCAACACACCGGACACCTCGCCCTCCGGATATCTGAATGGCATGGCCCTGGCCCTCGCGCTCGGCCGCGGGCCGGAGGACGTCACGTCCGCGGGCGGCCCCCCGCCGGCCGTGGTCCCGGATCACGTGGCGCTGGTCGGCTTTCGCGCCCTCGATCCCGGCGAGCGGCCCGTTCTCGGCGACCTCGGCCTCGCGCTGCCCGCGAGCGCCGCGCGACGCCTAGGGATGCGGGTGGCGGCGGCCCTCGCCCTGGACGGGGTCGGCAATGAGGACGGCCCCATCCTGGTCCACCTCGACGTCGACGTCATCGACGCGGCCGAGATGCCGGCGAAGCAGTACCTCACGCCCGGCTCCGGCCTCGCCTATGCCGAGGTCTCGGACCTGCTGACCGCGATCGTCGCCTCTCCGCGCGTGATTGCCCTCGAGGTGACCGAGTACGATCCTTCTCGCGATCCGCAGGGCGAGCACGCGCGGAAGATCGCCTCTCTCATCGTCCGCGCGGCCGGCCGCCGTCTTCACGCCTGAGGGCAAGGCCGGACCCCTCCCGCGCGGGCGGCGTCTCGGCTTGCCGGCTGCCAGCGCGGGGCGTATTCTCGCCGCGGTCCTTCCAGGAGGGAATCGTGCTGCGTCAAACGCTCGCCCTGGCCCTCGCGGCGAGCCTTCTCTGGGCTCCCATCGCGGCCGGGCAGACCGTCACGTCGGATGCGGAAGTCCTGCGGGGCATCCGTCAGGTGGAGGACGGCGACTACGATCCCGCCATCGTCACCCTCGACGCGGCCGCGCGGCGGCTGAGCGGAGACCCCGCCCGCACGCGCGACCTGTCGCAGGCCTATCTCTACCTGGGCATCGCGTACATCGGGAAGGGGCACGAGGCGGCGGCGAAAGCGAAGTTCCGCGAGGCGGTCGCGCAGATCAAGGACCTGACGCTCAGCCCGGACAAGTTCCCGCCGAAGGTCATCGACCTCTTCGAGGCGGCGCGCGAGGAAGCGCGCGCCCAGGCGCAATCCGCCGCCCCTTCCCCGGCGACCACGCTGCCGGCGGCCTCGCCGCCGAAGAAGGGCGGGGGAGGGAAGACGATCCTCATCATCGCCGGCCTGGCGGCCGCGGGCGGCGGCGTCGCCCTGGCCGCGGGAGGAGGGGGAGGCGGCAGCGGTGCCGTCAGCACGACTCCCACGACCACACTGCCCTCGGAGCAGCGGAACAGTCAGACGTTCTCGGGAAACCTGGGCGATCAGGAGAGTCGGCCGTTCACCTTCGTCGCGACCAAGACCGGGACGCTCGAGGCGACGGTGACCTGGCAGGATCGACAGATAGGGCTCAGCCTCGGCTGCCAGGTTCAGGACCCACCCTATACCCAGATCGGCACCAGCAACCGGACCTCGGATACCACTGCGCGCCTGAGCGCGACCATCACCGCCAATACCTACCTGATCCTCGTTTCGAACTACAGTGGGCGCGCTGGCTTGGAGCCGTTCACGCTAACGGTCCTGTACCCCTGATTCCGGCCGTGTGAACTGCCCTTCCTGTCGCGCGGACAACGTTGCCGACGCGCCGTCCTGCGCGCAGTGCGGCGCCGCCCTGCCCCCGACCGCCACCCAGCTCATCGTCACCGTGGACCTGCGCCCCGGCGTCGTCTTCGATTCGCGCTACGAGATCCTGGGGCCGCTCGGACAGGGCGGGATGGGGATGGTGTACAAGGCGCGCGACCGCAGCTTGGACGAGGTCGTCGCCATCAAGGTCCTGCGCCCGGACTTCGCGCAGGACCCGCGCATGGCGGACCGGTTCAAGTCCGAGATCCGGCTCGCCCGCCGCGTGCGCCACCGGAACGTGTGCGCGATCCACGATTACGGCGAGGACCAGGGGCTGTTCTACATCTCGATGGAGTACCTGGAGGGGGTCGACCTCAAGCACCAGCTCCGCGAGCGGGGCGCGTTCCCGGTGGCGGAGGCCTACGAGGTGGCCATCCAGATCGCGGAAGGCCTGCAGGCGGTGCACGAGGCGGGCATCATCCATCGGGACCTCAAGACGCCGAACATCATGCGCGACGCGGGCGGAGTGGCCCGCCTCATGGACTTCGGCATCGCCAAGCGCGAGGGCGACGGCACGCGCACCGCGACCGGCCACATCGTGGGCACGCCCGAGTACATGAGCCCCGAGCAGGCCCAGGGCCACCGCGTGGACTTCCGCAGCGACATCTACGCGCTCGGCATCGTGGTGTACGAGATCTTCACCGGCCGCGTGCCCTTCCGTGGCGAGACGCCGATCTCGACGATCCTGAAGCACCTGCACGATCCGCCGCCGCTGGATCCGCCGGATGCGGAGACGATCCCGGTGCCCGTGCGGTCGGTGCTGCGCCGCTGCCTGGCCAAGAGCCCCGACGATCGGTTCCCCTCCGCGCGCGAGGTCGCGGACGCCCTGCGCGGGGCGCGCTCGCCAAGCCGGCGCCAGCAGCCGGTGCCCACTTCCGCGCTGCAGGCGCCGACGCTGGAGTCGCCGACGCTGTCCGCGCCGCCCGCTCCGCCGCCCGTCGCGCGTCGCGCGGGGCTGCAGCCGTGGCTGCTCGTGGTGCCCCTGATCGCCGTCGCCGGAGGGGCGCTCGTGGTGACGTCACGGATGAGACTGGCGTCACCCCCGCCGGCGGTCCCGGTCGCGGCCGCGCCCGAGCTCACTCTCGCCCCGACGGCGGCGCCGGCGGCGACCGCGCCCCTGACGCTGCCCGCGGCCCCGACGTCCGTCACGTCCCTGGTCACGCCCGCTCCCGACACGATTCACGCCTCGCGTCCGCTCAAAGGTATCGGGATCACCACGCGTCCGGCGCCCGCCGCCCCCATCGTCCCCGCGGCGGCGCCGCCGGCCGCGCTGCCCGTGGTCACCGTCCCGCCGTCCACCCTGGCCGCGGAGCCGGGCCAGCTCCAGGTCGCGGTACGGCCCTGGGGCGAGGTCTCGGTGGACGGCCGTGTGATCGGCACGACTCCCCTCGACCGCATCACGCTGCCCGTGGGCACCCACGTGCTGCGCGTCCGTCATCCCCTCTATGAGCTTTGGGAACGGCCGGTGTCCATCCGGTCGGGCGAGACGGCGAAGGTCGTGGTCGACCTGCCCACGCAGGGCGTTGCGGCGAGGCCGCTGCCGGGCCGACACCGAACGGATGACCATTCGCCGTGGTGCCCGGGCGTCGATGGGCCGCGGCGCCGCCGCGATCGCCCGCCGGATCAGTCCGCGCACCGCGGGCTCGTCCAGGATCGCGACGTCGCTCAGGATGACGTGGCGCACGCGCGTTCCCGCGCCCTTGAGCAGCCGCGCGGGGTCGTCGAGCCGCGCGCCCTGGAGGAAGAACAGCGTCACCCAGCGCGGATAGAGAGCGATGGAGAAGACGGCCTCGGAGGCGCGCTCCGACGGGCCGAACCCCACGACGAGCGCGTTGTAGTTGTCGTACACCAGCTCCACCGCGCCCGGAACGTATTTCCGCAGGCGTGCCACCGCCGCCTTCGCCCGCGCCGCGATCGCGGGATCGTACTTCGACAGGAAGGCCGCCCATTGCCGTGCCGGCGTGTCGCTTCTCGTCGTAGGCACGTCCGACCGCTCGAAGTCCGCGACCGGGAAGTTAAGGCGCACTTCGAGGCAATCGACTCATTTGCCCCTCGTCGCGCGTTTCGCCCGGCGCTTGGGCTTGGGCTTGGGCTTCGACTTCGGGCTGGTCTTGGGTTTGACGCGCTCCGGAAGCTGGGCGCCTCCCGTCTCGCGATTCCACTCCTCGAAGGTCTCGTTGGAGATCTTGCCCTCGACCAGGAGCTGCGCGAACTTTCGCCGCTGCGCTTGGCTCTTGAATGGCATCTTGCCCTCTCACACTACCAGAGACCGGGCACGAGGCGTCGCGTGCGTGCCACGTAGGACTCGTAGTCCTTGCCGAACTCGTCCCGCATGAGCCGCTCCTCGGGACCGACGCGGAGGACGAACAGGACGCCGAAGGTCACCAGGTACGACGGACCGGCCACCCAGTTGGGAATCACGAGCGTCTGGCCCAGCGAATAGAGCAGGAGGGCCAGGTACATCGGGTGGCGCACGTGGCGGTAGATGCCGTGGGTGACGAGCCGATGGCCCTCCCGCACTTCGAGCGTGATCGACCAGTTCGTGCCGAGGTCCGCGTGCGACCGGTGGAAGAGCCAGAGTCCCACTGCGAGGCACAGGATGCCCGCCATGAAGGGCACCGGCCGCAACGGGAAGTCGGCGAACGCGAGGAGCCGCGTCGTAATCCAGAGGAACGGAACGAAGAACCCGAGCCAGGCGAGGGTCAGGAGGATGTTCTCCAGCTGCCCTTTCCTGCTCTTCACGACCTTGACTCTGCGACTCCGCTGGCCGTGCGGAGCGCGAATGACCACCATCACGATGCTGCTCACGAGGATGGCCGCCTTGGCGTACCAGGGGTTCATGGCCGACGAGGGTCCGCGGGAAAGACGGCGAGCGATCTACGAAGCGAGCGGACGGCCGATCTCCCAGTGATGGCCGAATGGATCGACGACGCGGCCCAGCCGCCAGCCATAGTCCTCCTTGACCGCGACGACCTCGCGAGCGCCGGCCGCCACCGCCCTCGCGAACATCGCATCGGGATCGGGCACGGTCAAGATCATCCGGACCGAACCACCACCGAGCGACTCCGGGCTGAAGTTGGCATGCTCCGGCGACTCGTCCGCCAGCCAGAACTCCGCGCCCTCGACGGACAGCCGCGACACCACCGCGCCGGAGGGAGCCTCGATGCGAAAGACCTCGATCGCCCCGAAGGCGGACTTGTAGAATTCGACGGCGCGGGCGCCGTTGCGAACCGACAGCATGGGCGCGACCGAACACGCGAGCGAGGCCCCCGTGCCCGCCTCCGCCTTCATCGAACCCCCGATCTCATCATGCTCGCCCCCGCCATTGTGCTACTCGAGTACCGCGGTCGCCTCGATCTCGATCAGATAGCCGGGATCCGCGAGGGAGGCGACTCCGATCCACGTCGCCGCGGGCTTCGCAGGGCCGGCGAAGGACTCCCTGAGGGCGCCGCCCACGGCTTCGGCCTTTTCCGGCCGGTAGTCGACGATGTAGAGCCGCAGGCTCACGACGTCGGCCAGCGTTCCCCCGGTTGCTTCAACCACGGTCCGCAAGTTGCGGAAGGCTTGCCTCGCCTGCGCCGCCAGGTCCATCCCGCCAACGAGCTGCTTGTTCCGATCCCATGCCGTCTGTCCCGACACGTAGAGCGTCCTCCTCCCACTCGCCGCGACGGCCTGCGAGAAGCCGTGGTCTACGCTTCGGAACAGCGCATCCGGGTTGATGTACTCCTTTGCCATCGTCAGCATCGCCCTAGTTAGGGCCGTGATCGAACTGTAACAAGGCTTCGACGCCCACGGGCACGACGGCCACTCGGCTCACAAAGCATCCGGCGCCGCTGTCCATACTTTCGAACGTCTCCGGCGGCAGATGGTAGCAGTAGAAGCGAAATCGCTCCGGTTCCTAGCCACTCTTGCTTCTGGGCCAGAACCCGATGAGAAAGAACGGCAGGAAGAGGATGCACTCGTGCAGCATGAGATGAATGCCTCGTGCGGCGAAGAGTCGAGGCCCGATGGGAGCCACCGGTATCGGACGCCAAGGCGCGAAGTGCCGCGCATTGGAAAACGGCCAGAGACCGACGGCGATGTGACCGACGCTTGGCATGATCGGCCCTCAGGAGCGACCTCGCCATCGATCGGCTGCTGCTGCGAAGCGGTGCCCGCGTCCATGCCGTCAACCGACGCGGGCTTGAGGCGGCATGTCCATCCCGGCAACCATGCCGCCGAAAGCTTCGTCGGTTTCATCCCCTTGTTGGGTGGCCTACCGCATTGGACGCCGACGCGTTCGTCTGCCGTTCGAAGAGCTTGCCGCCCACCCACGACTGCGGTAACGCAAGGACGACCAGGGAAATCGGGTACCACCTCGGACCGAGTCCAAGATTCCAGGTCGCCACCACACCGATGAGCGCAACGACTGCACCCAACCCGCCAAGGATCATCGCGTGCCTCATCGGATCCCGCGGCGCCAGTCTGGCAGTTAACCAAGCACACGCGATGCCGATGACGATTCGATAGGAGCTCGCCACGAGCGCCAGACCGTCGGTCAAGGGCTCCTTGAGCGGCGGGAACACTCCTACAACGTGTAGAGCGATGTCGATCAGGGTCGTGACCACGACCGCCACCAAAACGCCGGCCAGGATCGCCCAGATGGACCGCCAGTTCACAGCTGCCGAACGTCGACGCTCCGTCAACCAGCGTGCGATCGCGCGACGTCCGCCCAACACACAGGTCAGCGACGAGGCTTCTTCGCTTGCGCCGGCCTCGTCCGCTGCATCTGTTTGTTAGGCCGCTTGACAAGGACGCCCGTCTTCCTGCCACTGCGTGCACGCTTGGCGACGGTGGCGAGCGCCCTGAGCGATCCGTTCACTGCCTCGGCGTTGGGAAATAACTTCGCGACGTCTTCGTCCAGAACGACGACATTGGATGACCGCTTGAACCGCACGTGGTACTTCCCACGGACTGCCTTGCTGAAGTCGTACTCCGGCAGCATGTCGACGTCAGCGTGCTTTTTTGCGGTGCTCATATGCTCTTCGTTTAGCCCGCGTCGCTGGGCGGGCACTGATCAGCCTAATTGCGTCGCCTCGTTCGGTGTGGGCGACAACCAGGAGCTTCCCCGAGCCGCCACACGAATGGTGACAGATCGCCGTTCGGCCTGCGAGTGGAGAGGGTCATCGATGGTGCCGGCCAGCGGGTCCCCGAAGACGGTCGAGGCGTCGTCGAAGGAAACACCATGGACCTTCAG
>QHVP01000564.1 GCA_003222295.1 Acidobacteriota bacterium
GAGTCTACGAGGTCGCGCCGCGTCGAGGTGTCGAGCACGGCCACCACCGTCCCCGGCGGCAGCGGGATGGGCCGCGTGGTGAGGTGCCGGCAGTCGATGAGCAGCGCGTGGCCCTCGCGTCCGGCCGCGATCACGAGCTGGTCCATGATCCCGCACTGCACGCCGACCCATTCGTTCTCGGCCCGCTGGGCCAGCCGGGCGGCCGTCACCGGCTGCCAGGGCAGGTCGGCGGCGGCGGCGAAGGCGCGCGCGGCCGCGACCTCGAGCGCGGCCGACGAGGCCAGGCCGGCCCCGATGGGGACTTCGCCCGTCACCACGCCGTCCCAACCGCGCAGCGAAGCGCCCGCTTCCTGCAGCGCCCAGGCGATGCCCTTCACGTACTCGATCCAGCCCTGGCCACGATGGAGGCGGCCCAGCTCGAACGCCTGCTCCTCCCCGAAATCCAGCGAGCGCAGCACGACGCGGTCGTCCGCCCTCGGACGCAGGGCGATCCAGGCCCCGAGGTGGAGGGCCATCGGCAGCACGAAGCCTTCGTTGTAATCGGTATGCTCGCCCAGCAGGTTGACGCGTCCGGGGGCATGGACCACCAGCGTGGGCTCGCCTCCGAACCTCTCCGCGAAGGCGCGGACCGCGCGCGTCTCCGCGGCCAGGCCGTCGCGGCCCGCGATCTCCCGTGAAGCGCGGCCGTCCACCGGCGGCTTCATGCGCGGGCCCCCGCCACGTCCGGCGCGATCTCCGTGTTCGCGGGGGCCACCTCGACCCCGGTCATGAGGTGGGCGACGGCCTCTTCGCTCGCTTCCGCGCGCGCGAGCTCACCGACCACGCGCCCGTTGCGCAGGACCACGATGCGCGTGGAGAGCGCGAGCAGCTCCGGCATCTCGCTCGAGATCAGGAGCACCGCGCTGCCGTCCGCGGCCAGGCGGTCGATGAGGGCGTGGATCTCGGCCTTGGCCCCGACGTCGACTCCCCGCGTGGGCTCGTCGAGGATGAGGATCCGGCAGCGTGCGGCCAGCCAGCGCGCGAGAACGATCTTCTGCTGGTTTCCGCCGGAGAGGCCCGCCACCGGGAAGTCGATCTGCGCAGTGCGGACGCGCAGCCGCGCGAACTGGTCCTCGACCAGGGCTTCCTCCTCGCGGCGCCGGACCCAGAACAGATGCGCCAGGCGGTCCAGGATCGGCA
Organism: Acidobacteriota bacterium; assembly: GCA_003222295.1. Taxonomy (GTDB): domain Bacteria; phylum Acidobacteriota; class Vicinamibacteria; order Fen-336; family Fen-336; genus AA29. The sequence goes on from QHVP01000564.1 coordinate 1,180, forward strand.
GCGTCGTGTTCGCCCGTCCGCCCAGCATCAGCACCAGGCCCTGTCGTTGCCGGTCCTCGGGCACGAGACCCAGGCCGAGACGAAGGGCCACCGTCGGATCCTTCACGGCCACGGCCTCTCCGTCGACGACGATGGTGCCCGTCGCGGCGCGGTCGAGGCCGAAGAGCGCTTGCGCGACCTCGGAGCGGCCCGCGCCCACGAGGCCGGCCAGCCCGACCACTTCGCCCGCGCGCACGGAGAGATCGACGGCTTCGAAGCGGCCGGGGCTCGTGAGCCGCTCCGCCTTGAGACGCTCGGGCCCGGGCGCCTTCAGGAGGTGCGCGGGGGTGACGGCCTCGAGGTTACGGCCGATCATCATCTGCACCAGCCCACGCTCGTCGAGGCCGGCGCGCGGGCGCGTCGCGACGTGGGTCCCGTCGCGCAGCACGGTCACGGCATCGCAGAGCTGGAAGATCTCGCGCAGGCGATGCGAGACGTACAGGCACGTCGCCCCCTGCGCGCGCACGCGCGCCATGAGCGCGAAGAGCTGGGCCGCCTCCTGCTCCCCGAGGCTGCTGGTGGGCTCGTCGAAGAGGATGACGCGCGCGCCGGAGCCCGCGGCGGCCGCGATCTGCAGGAGCTGGCGCTGGCCCGGCGTGAGGTGCTCGACCGGCCGGTCCACGTCGAGGACCAGCCCCACCGAATCGAGGATGGCCTGGGCACGAGCCCGCAGCCCCGCGCGGTCCACGATGGGGCCGTGCCGGGGCAGCGCGGCCAGGCACAGGTTCTCGGCCACGGAGAGGTTGCGGCAGAACGTCGGCTCCTGATGCACGATCGCGATGCCGGCGGCCCGCGCGTCGCGCGGGCAGGCAAAGCGCACGGGCGCGCCGTCGAGGAGGATCCGGCCCTCGTCCGGGACGTAGAGGCCGGCCAGGATCTTCCCGAGCGTGCTCTTGCCCGCCCCGTTCTCGCCGCAGAGCGCGTGGCAGGACCCGCGCGCGACGGCGAACGAGACCTCGCTCAGCGCGACCACGCCGGGAAAGCGCTTCGAGATGCGATCGAATTGGACGATGGGCGGCTCCGCCGTGGGCCCGCCGCCCGGCTCCTCCATCACTTCGGCGATGCCCCCATCTGCAGGTACTTCTCCGGCACGTCCGAGAAGCCCCAGGCCTTGAGCTGCCGCGCCCATTCGCCGAGGTTGTCCTTGGAGACGCGCACCAGCTCCATCGGGATCCTCTCCGGCACGGTCTTGTTCAGCACGAGCTTGTCCACGATGGTCGAGACCCCCACGTAACCCCACAGGTAGACGGGCTGGGCGAGGAGCACGGGGGCGAGACCCTTCTCGACGTAGGGCAGCTCGACGGGCAGCGCATCCACGGCGACGATCTTCATCCGCTTGGGGTCGATCTCGTCGAGGAGCGTGCGCGTGAACAAGGGCCAGCCGCCGACCATGGCCCAGCCCTGGATCTCGGGATAGGCGTTGTTGACGCGGATGACCTCCGCGGCCGCGTCCTGGGGCGTCTCGATGTTGGGGAACACGCCGACGATCTCGAGGCCGGGGTGCTTGGCCGCCTCCTCGCGCACGCCCTGCACGCGCTTTTGCAGGTTGGGCGCGTTCTGGTTGCCCTGCAGGACGGCGACCTTGCCCTTGCCGCCCATCTGGGTGGCCAGCTCCGCCATGGTCGCCTGCCCCGTCTTGAGGTCGTCGACCCCGTAGAAGGTGAAACGCTTCGACTGCGGGGCGTCGCTGTCGAAGGTCATCACGGAGAGACCGCGGCCGACCGCGTCGTTGATCGCGCCCGTGACCTTGCCCGCGTCCGAGCAGGAGATCACGATCGCGTCGGCGCCCTCGTTCACGGCCTGCGCGATGCGCTGGGCCTGGACCTGGCCGTCCTCCTGGGGCGGGGTGAGCCACGCGACCTCGATCTCGACGCCGCTTTTGGGCCCGAGCTCCTTGGCCGCCGCCTCCGCCCCCGATCGGGCGGCCAGGAACACGGGATTGGTCGAGCTCTTGGCGATGAGCGCGATCTTGATCTTCCTCTTCCCGCCGGCGGCGCCGGCCGGGGCCGGGCTCGCTTCACCCGAGGAGGGCGCGGGCGACGGCGGCGCGCCGGAACAGGCGGCGAGGACGGCGGCCAGGGCGGCCAAGGCCCAGGGCGCGGCACGGCGAGGCTCGGTCATCGGGTTCCTCCGGTTGATGCGGCCACCAGGCGCCGCGCGGCCACGCGGGCGCTTCCCTGATCCAGGACGACGGCGATGATGATCGCGCAGCCGATCACGATCCATTCGTAATTCTGATCGAGGTGCAGCGTGCGGATGGACTGCCGGATCAGGACGATGAGCAGCGCGCCCAGCATGGCGCTGATCGCGCTTCCCTTCCCGCCGGTCAGGCTGGCCTCTCCCACCACGGCGGAGGCGATGACGTACAGCTCGTACCCCGCCGCGTCCCCGCAGGAGGCCGACCCGTAGAAGCTCGCGCCCAGGAAGGCGGCCAGGCTCGCCGTCAGCCCCGAGACGACGAAGACTCCCATCTGGATGCGGCCCAGGCGCAGACCCGCGAAGCGGCTCGCCTCCGGGTTGCCGCCCAGCGCGAAGATGTGGCGGCCCATCACCGTCCGCTCGAGGTACAGCATGCCGAGGATCGCG